>NZ_JABXEM010000189.1:0-23447 GCF_013372595.1 Myxococcus sp. AM011 | reverse complement strand
GCCATGGCGCGAGTGATTGCCTCTTGGTTGCCGCGCTGCCCCACCTGCCACCGCACCAACCCCCACCGCGACTCACGTCGCCTGCTCGGCCTCCCCGTCCACCCATCGGGCCCCTGACGCAGTAGTGTTAAATCCCCCTGCACAGAGGTCAAGGGCCACGAACAGGCGACGACATCCCCAATGCAATGAATATCATCGAAGTCTCCCATTGACGACGGTCAAGGCACTACGCGGCCTCCGATCCTCGAGAAGCGCTCGTAGACTTGATTGAGCGCATCCAGATGCGTGGGGTTGTCATAGTCGAGCGGTGCATCCGTAAGCTGCACAACCCACCCGCCAGACACCGTGCACCGCACCCTCGCGAGCAGCGATGTGTCGCGTTCAGGATCCGGGAGCCCTGCCTGCTCAGCGTATCGGTGTCGTAGCCCGTACGCATCCAGTTCCTCCTTGATGTTGGCGGCGACCACCGCACCAAGAATGAGCACGGCTCCCACGACGATCTCAGGCGACACTGGCGCGAAGTCGCATGGCGACGTCCTTTCAATCGAGCCAGCGCGGTGCCGTCAAGGCCTGCCTGCCCTGAAGTATCCCACCACGATGCCGACCCATGCGACAGAACGAGGCGCGGAACGTTGGAGAGATACGGGACGTACCAGCTCACGCATTCCCGTGAGCCCCATCCACCCGCTCGAGGAATCTCCATGCCCGCTCACCGTGCCCCCCTCCTCTCCGCGTTGTTGCTCATCACGCTCTCCAGCTGTGTCCCTGGCCTCGCGACCTCCAACCCGACCTATTTCAGCGGAGGAAAATGGAGCGCCCTGGACAAGCCCTACGCGCTCACGCCCCTGCTCGCGTGTGCCGAGCCGGCGGACAACAACGACAAGGTCATCCGCAACATCGAGGACTACGTCGCACCGGCACTCTGGAGTGCGTACGGGCAGGACGTCTCTACCGCGAAGGTCAAGAAGCTGAAGGGGGACAGCGAGTGGTGCGAGGCCCTCCCGAACATCGCCACCGACAAGTTCAACGTCCCGCCAAGGATGAAGCAGGATCTGGCCAGGTACGTGAAGGAAGCGGGGGCCAAGGGAATCATCATCCCGGTCGCGACCCTCTTCCGCTCCCCCATCCAACGGGAACTCCGGACCGAGGACGGGACGCCGTTCGCGAGCGTGGATACCGACCGCTTCATCGCCGACGGCACCGCCCTCTTCTACGTGCACTACATCAACGAGAGCGGAGAACTGCTCCACACCGAGCGCGCGGGCAGCGGCGGCGACGGAGCGTTCGATGACCGGCTCAAGTACATGCGTGACAGCGCGGCGGCAGTCGCCAAGAGGCTCACGCAGGGAGCGCCCCCGGTCGACCTCCAGTAGCACCAGGAATGCTCAGTGGCGCCCGTCCTCGAAGTCTCGGACGGGTCCCTGGCTTGCCGGCGCCATGGGAGACAGAGCAATCATTGCCCAGGGCAAGGCTGCACAACAAAGACAGGACTGGTGCAGCCAGTGGTTCGCTGTTTCCCGCCATAACCTCGGCACGTAGCGACTCACAGCGGCATTCCCCGCTGATGGGAAGAAACGACAAGGCCCGCATGAAAAGACACATGCGGGCCAGCCCAATGGCTTTGCTACGACCTCACCGACGCTCCACTACGGCGCGGGAGTCGAAACCACGCACAGGAAATACGAGCCGGAGCGGGTCCCACCCTTGGGGTCGCGCGCCGTCATCGTGATGCTGCAGTTGTTGCAGGCGCCCGCGGGAACCGCCGACGGCGTGAAGTTCGACGTCTGGCTCGTGGGCGAGGAGAACGTCCCCGCGCAGGACGACGTCCACTGATAGAACACCGTCCCCAGGTCCGGGTCATGCACATTGGCGCTCACCCCCGTGCTCTGCCCCAACACAATCCTGCCCTCATTCGCGGTCACCAGGAGGATGAGCGGCGGCGCGTTGAAGCTCACGGAAATCGTGGCACTGCCGCCCACTTCCAGCACCTCCGTGACCTCCACCGTCACGCGCGCCCGGCTGGTGCCGTTGCGCTGATCCCGCACCGTCAACGTCAGGGTGACGGTCTGCGCGGACGACGGCGCCGTCCACGTGGGGTTGGCGATGGTCGTGCTGCTCAGCGTTCCCGCCGAAGCGCTCCACGAGTACGACACCAGGTCGTTCGGCACCGGGTCATGCGCCGTGGCGCCCAGCGTGAGCTGACCACCGGCCTCCACCGTCGCGGCCGACAGCGTCACCGAGTCGATGATGGGCGCGTCGTTGTTCGTGTACTGGGGCGCCGTCAAGTCATGGAGCGTGACGGCCACGAGCGTCGTCCCCCCTTCGACGATGGTGACCTCCGTCGCCTCGCCCCGGTACAGGAGCGAGCTGCTCGAACCATAGGCGGAGACCGTGATGATCCGATTCGTCCCAGCGGGAATGCCCGCGACCGTGCCGCCCCAGGTGCTGCCCGTCTTCACCAGGTCCTGCTCGATGTTGGTGATGCCCAGGCCGGACACGACGACCTGGATGCGCGTGACGCTCGACTCGCTCGCCGCGAACTCCTGGTCTCCGAAGACCATCTGTACCGCGCCCGAACCCGAGGGCAATTCCTCACCACAGCCGGCGATGACCGCCAGCAACAACCCGACGACGGAAAGACGACCCAGACCGCGCATGGATGTTCCCCTCTCGCGCGCTAGCGGAGATTCGCTGATGTGGCGCGAGGACTTCGGGGCCTATCAAATACAAGACATTCCACGCATCCAACTGAGGCAGGTTCGACACCCGAGCACGGGGCTCGTGCTCCTCACGCGACTCGCAAAGGCGAGTCTCTTGAGACGTCGGGCGGGTCATTCCAGATGCGCCCGTCTCGTTTTGTCACGCGATGATGTTTCATGAACCCGTCACCGGCCCCCGGAAACGCGGAGTGGGCAGACGCACAGGGAGTGCGCCGATACCCACCCTCGTGCTAGAGACATCCGCCGAACCATCCACCTGGGAGTCTCTCTCCATGACCTCGGCCCTCCGAAAAGTCCTCGCCCTCGCCCTGTTCTTCGCGTCCACGTCCGCTGTCGCCATCGAGCAGTGGGCGGACGGGCGCGCGGTGCTGCACGCGTGTGTCTACGCCCACTCCTATGAGGCGGAGATCCGGATGTCGTACCGGAACTACACGCTGCCCTGGGGCACGTCCGTGTATCTCATCCACGGCTGGGGCGGGCTCGACAACGGCGTCGCCATCACCTGGGACAACACGCAGACGGTGGCCGTTCCCGCCTCCTCCCCGTGGACCTGGACGGTGACGGTCCGGAGCATCATCTCCACCCGCACCACGCCCAAGTGGTACGAGCACTTCGACTACGTCTGGAAGGTCGTCCTCCCGAACGGCACCGAGTTCTACGAGAAGGGCAACGGCTCCACCTACGGCTACTACTCGGCCAACCTGAACGACATCACCAGCCGCCCCTGCACGTCAGACGGTAGCTTCATCGGCGCTCCGTTCGCGCTGGGCATCACCTCCGTCGAGCAGTGGTAGTCCGCCCGCCCCCGGCGAGGCATCTCCGTGCACGGCGGCTCCTATGGGCGGCCGTGCTCGGCTTCACTTCCACGTCACCCATGGCCGCCGGTCGCGCCTCATTCGCGTGACATTCGTTCCAATCAAAACCAACAAAGACTCACGCCCCGCCTCCTGGACTTGACGGGCTCGCGCCAGTGATAGGGTTGAAGCGCGGTCCTTCACCCGAATCACGTTCCAGGAGACTCGCATGACGACGAAACTCATGGCAGCGACGGTGCTGGGAGCTGGGTTGTTCTTGATGGCCTGTGGTGGTCCCGCCGACGAAGGCCCCGGCACCGAGGCCCCCGGCCCGGACACGCTGGGAACCCACAGCGCGGCCCTGTCGGCGTCGCTCGCCTGCACCCAGGGGTTCAGCGACGTCACCTGCACGGCAACCGTCACCAGCGGCGTCCCGCCGTACACCTACTCCTGGACCTCGCAGCAGTACGTCTACGCGACGAACGGGACGTACACGACGGGGTCCATCGCGGGCGGAGCCAGCAAGGCCTTCTATTGTCCCGGGCCTGACGGCTCGGGGACCTTCATCCGGAACCTGAGGGCGAGGGTGACGGTGACGGACTCCACGGGGGCCTCGGTGGCCACGGGCTACGGCCCCTACTTCCCCTGCTCGTGAGCCGCTCCGTCCCACTCCTCCCCACAGCCCCGGAGTCCAGGTTATTTCAGGTTTTCCTGGGACGACACGTCAGACCCTCCCTCCATAGTTCAAGAGAGGAGGAAGACGGTGACGGCTCAAGCGTTGTTGGTGTTCGTTCCGGTGGTGCTCGCGCTCGTGGCGGCGGCGGCCATCCGGCGTCCGCGGCGGCGGACGCGTCGAATCAAGGTTCGCGAAGGGTACCCGCCGTACCCTTCGCCTCAAGTGACTGGGTGAGCCGGGGCTCGGACTGACACCCCGGCTCGACCCGGACGAGCCCCTCCCCCGAGGTCGCTCGTCCCTTCCGTCACGATTCAGAAGTCCTTGATGCGGTCGACCAGGTCCTCGTGCTCGACGAACTGGTTGACGTTGCCCTGCAGCTCGGCGACGCGCTGGTTGCGCGCAATCTCGGCGGTGTCCACCGCGTCCAGGTCATTCCACTCACGCAGCACGGCCTCCTCCGAGTCGGGGATGGCCTTGCTGTACGTGGACGAGAAATAGAACATCGCGCGCGCGACGTTGCCCTTGTGGGAGTCGGGCGGCTCGAACACCGTGCGCCCCTGCGCGTCGGTGCCGAACTTCGCGCCGTTCTCACTCCACTTCACGTTGACCACCTCGCCGAAGGGCCAGTTGCCCCGCTTCGAGTTGGCCTTGCTGTCGGTGGGAAACAGGTGGTGCAAGTCGCTCTTCGCGGCACCCGTGGCCCCCTTCGACTGCGGCCACGTGTGCTCCACGTTCATGTCGGTGCTCTTGGGCGGCTTGCCGCCCTGAATCTCCCGGCCCGTGTACACGCAAGTGACTTTGCCGTTCACCACGTCCAGCTCGCCGAAGATGAGCTTGCGCGCCTCGGTGTAGCTCTTGACGTGCTTGCCTGAGGACGACTCCTTGATGGCGCGCAGCAGCGCCGCGTCGCGGAGGCCCTCGAAGGGGTCTGTCCCCTCGGAAGGCAGCGGCGGAGTGGGCGCCTCCGTCTTGGACGGGCCCTTCTTCGCGACGCTCGCCTGCTCGAACGTGTCCCGCGTGCCCGGCACGGAGACCCTTCGAGCCTGGGGCCCAGCCCCATCCAGGGAAGGACGGGTCCCCACGCCAGCGGGAGTTGAATTGACGAGCAGACGAGTCTGCGGGCGCGGGGAACCGACAACGGTCATGCGGGGTTATCGACCGCCCCTTTCGCCAGTTGCGTCCGGTGACAATAAAAAATACGACTGAGACGGCAAGTCCCTGAAGTGGGGTGGCGAAGCTACACTCCGCGTCTCGCCCTCTCCTTTTCCGAGCGTCCCGTGGCCGAGCGTCTCACCGTCCTGGTCGTCGATGATGATCCGCACCTGCGGGACATCGTCCGCTTCGCGCTGGAGCAAGGCGGCTTCCGGGTGGAGGAGGCCGCGGATGGACGGGCGGCGGTGGAGCAGGTGCGGCGCTCCCCTCCGGCGCTCATCGTCCTGGACATCATGATGCCGGAGATGGACGGCCTGGCGGTCTGCCGGGAGGTCCGCCGCGCGCACGAGCTGCCCATCGTCTTCCTGTCCTCGCGGGATGACGAGGTGGACCGAATCCTGGGCCTGGAGCTGGGCGGCGACGACTACCTCACCAAGCCCTTCAGCCCGCGCGAGCTGGTGGCGCGAGTGAAGGCGGTGCTGCGCCGCGCCCGACCCGCCACGGAGGCCGCGCCCGCATCGACTTCACCCAAGCCGTTGACGCGGGGCCCGTTGAAGCTGGACGAGGAGCGCTTCCGCGCCTGGTGGGGCGAGCACGAGGTGGTGCTCACCGTGACGGAGTTCCACCTGCTCGCCGCGCTGCTGCGGGTGCCCGGAAAGGTGTTCACCCGCGACGAGGTGATGACGCGCGTCTATGACGACGGCGTGGTGAGTGACCGGACCATCGACAGCCACGTGCGTCGGGTGCGGCAGAAGTTCGCCGGGGTCGGCGGAGAAGTCATCGAGACGGTGCATGGCCTTGGCTATCGGCTCGCCATCCCCTAGGCCCCGGGCGCGGCCCCGGCTGTGGATGGTGTTCGTCGCCGTGGGGCTGGCGGGCTTCGTGCTCACGCTGGGCGGGCTGTCCTTCGTGCGCGTCTACGACAACCAGCTCATCCGCCAGACGGAGACGGAGCTGCTCACCCAGGGCGCGGTGGTGGCGGAGGTCTACCGGTCCATGCTCGCCGAGCGGTTGGCCGGCCTCGACTACGGCAAGCCTCGCACCGCGAAGTGGCCCTTCCCCATTCCGATTGACGACCAGTTGCGGCCCATCCTCCCCTCGCTGCGCGCCTCGGACGAGCCGCTACCACCGGACGACCGCCCACCCTCTTCGCGCGTGCCCGGTGAACCCCTGGCCCAGGACGTGGGCCAGAAGCTTCGTCCGCTGCTGGAGAACGTGAGGGCGGCCACGCTCGCCGGCATTCGCGTGGTGGACGCCGGCGGCGTGGTGGTGTCCAGCAGCAGCGCGGACCTGATGGGCGCCACGCTGGCCGACCGGACCGAGGTGCAACAAGCGCTGCACGGCATGCCCACCAGCGTCCTGCGCCGCCGCCACGCCGAGCCGGAGGACACGCCCCTGGCCTCGCTCAGCCGCGACACCGGCATCCGCGTGTTCGTGGCGCTGCCCGTCATCCAGGGCGAACGCGTCTGGGGCGCGGTGGTGCTGGCTCGCACGCCCATGACGTTCGCCAAGGCCATGTACGCGGACCGGTGGAACCTGACGGCCACGGGGCTGGTGTCGCTCGGCGCGGTGGCGTTGATGTCGCTCGCCGCCGCCGCGCTGCTGGGCCGGCCCGTGCGAGCGCTGGTGAAGCAGACGCGCGCAATCACGGCGAGCGCCCCCGAGGGCTTCGAGCCCGTGGCCCGCCCCGTCGTCGCGGAGCTGGCCGAACTTTCCGAGTCCCTGGCCGGCATGGCCACCGCGCTGCGCGACAGGAACCAGTACATCCGCTCCTTCGCCGCCAACGTCTCGCACGAGTTCAAGACGCCGCTGGCCTCCATCCAGGGCGCGGTGGAGCTGCTGCGCGACAGCGCCGAGGTGATGACGCCGGAGCAACGCGCGCGCTTCCTCTCCAACATCGACGCCGACGCGAAGCGCCTCACGCGACTGGTTCAGCGGCTGATGGAGCTGGCGCGCGCGGACTCGATGACGGCCCGGCCCGCGCAGGTGGAGCTGGCGCCCCTGCTGACGGCGCTCGCCACCCGGGCCACTTCGGAGGGACTCGCGCGCGTCGACGTGAGTCCCGTGCCGGAGGGGCTCACCGTGTCCCTGCCCGCCGAGGTGCTGGACGACGTGCTCTGGCAGCTCGTCACCAACGCGAGGCAGCACGGGGGCGAGGACGTGCGCGTGTCCCTGTCCGTGGAGACGAGCGGCACCGGGCCCGCGCGAGTCATCGTGCGCGACACCGGCCGCGGCATCTCCGAGGCGAACCGGGCGCTCATCTTCGACGCCTTCTTCACCACCGCGCGCGAGCGGGGCGGCACGGGCCTGGGCCTCACCATCTCCCAGTCGATGCTGCGCACGTTCGGCGCGGGACTGGAGCTGCTCCCCGCACGGCCTCCGGAGCCGGGTGCGGCCTTCGCCGTGGCGGCGCCCCTGGTGCGTCGCTAGGGTAGGCCGTGCCATGAGAACCATGCAGGAGTGGAAGACGACGCTTCGCGCCGCGCTGAAGGACGCGCTTCGCACCCGGAGCGCCCCCGCCTCGGCCGTGCTGCGTGAGGTGCTGGCGGCCCTCGACAACGCGGAGGCTCCCGACGTGAGCACGGCGGCGCCACCGCCCGTCGAGGGCACCATCGCCGGAAGCGCCGAGGGACTGGGAAGCGGCGAAGTGCCCCGTCTGGCCCTGACGCCCGAAGCAGTGAGCGCCATCATCGAACGCGAAGTGCGTGAACGGCGGGACGCGGTGGCCCTCTACGTCAGCCTCGGAAAGAACGACGAGGCCAACGTCTTGAGGGCCCAACTGGACGTGCTCCTGGAGCTTCAGCGGAAGTAGCTGTCGGAGATGTCCACCGAGTAGCCCAGCTCCAGCGTGGGCGAGGACGCGGCCACCAGGTACTGCCGGAAGTGCAGCACCTTGCCCGGCAGGGGCGCGCTCGCCGTCACGGCCGCGGCGTCGGCCGCGTCCACCTGCTCCAGGCTGCCACCCTCGCGGCGGTAGTTGAACACCGCGGGGAAGTGCGCGCGGGCCCGCAGCTCGGCCACCGGCCACGACACGCGAGGCAGCGCCAGCTTCAGCCGACCCGACAGGTGGAAGACGCCCAGCTCCCGCGCCAGCACCACCTCCAGCGCGCCGCTCGTCTCACCCAGTCGCGACGGAGCGACCTTCAGCTTCAGCACACCGTCCGTCGCCTCCTCCACGGGGATGGGCACCGCGTTGAGCGTGACGCGCTCCAGCTTGTGTCCTTCCGGCACCGTCAGCTCCAGCGGCTGCTCACGGTCCAGGTTCAGCGTGTAGCTGACGCGCAGCGAGGCGCGGCCCTCCAGGGTGGACACCCACGTCGCGGTGGCCTCGGCGATGCGCGGCTCCATCGGCGGACGCACCTGCGGCTTCGTCGACTGCGACACCGACGAGGCGGAACGCCACCCCACCCTCACCACGCCCTGCACGGGATAGACGGCGTAGCCCTCTCCCGAGGTCGGCAGCGGCTCCATCAGCGTGAAGATGGACGTGTCCGCATCCAGTTGGAGCGGCACCGGAGACGCCTCCGGCCCGAAGCGAAGCTGCGCGCGGCGCTCCGGCCCGCTGCCCGAGGCGCGCACGGTGAGCCCCACGTCGAAGTCATGGCGCCCCGCCTTGCGCGTGAGCAGGCACAGGAAGCCATCGACGACGCCCACCGTCGCGTCCTCCAGCGTGGGCATCGCGGTGGGGTATGTGTCCGCGTCGAGGTGGAGCAGACGCACCTGCGTCCAACGTCCCTCCGCGAGCACCTCCACCTGGAAGCTGGCGTCCACCTGGAGGGCGTCCGTCGACAGCCGGGCGTTGAGCTGACTCTTCACCAGCGCCTCGGTGGGGGGCGGAGGCACGTACGCCTGGCGCTGCGTGTACAGGGGAATGAGCTGGTCCAACGGCACGGTGGCGGTGCCCGAGGGAGAAGGCGTGGACACAGCGGCGCCCGTGGCCAGGGCCTCCGGCGCGAGCAGCAGGAATCCGATGACGAGAGAAAGGGTCCGCATGGTGGCTCAGCTCGCTTCCGGGGTGACAGGGGTGGCGACGGCCGCGCGAGGAGCGCCGCCGGTCTGCGACAAATCCGAGAGGAAGGCCCGCACACCGGTGCGGGTGGAGAGGACCATCAGCCCGAGCAGGCCGGCGAGAATCTCCAGCGTGTAGATGAGGCCCGTGTAGCCATCCAGGATGACAGCGGCCGTGGGCACCAGCAGCGTGGCGGCCCAGACTCCCGCCAGCACCACCGTGCGCTCCTTGGGGAACAGCCAGCGCGCGTAGGCCACCACGGCCGCGCCGAGCCCCAGCGCGCTGAGGACATAGGCCACGTAGAAGTTCATGAAGGCGGCCAGGTACGCCAGCAGCACGAAGAAGAAGCCGTACACGGCGGCCAGCAGATACGACTCATGCAGGGCGAGCTGTCGCTTGTGCCGCAGCCCCAGCGCCGCGAGCAGCGCCACCAGCGCGAGGAAGGGCACCCACGCGCGCCCCGCCATGCGGGACACCATGGAGTCGAACGTCTTCTCCGAGGGCAGGATGACGCCCAGGTTGACGCCGGACTCCAGGGACTGAAAGGCCCAGTCCAGGATGACGGCGTCGCTGCCCGTCTGCACGGACGAGGCGGACAGCACGCCCGACGGATAGTCGAAGTTGTCGCCTCCCTCCACGGCGAAGTGCAGGCGGACATCTCTCGCGGAGAGGTTCGGGTCCAGCTTGTAGACGAAGGAGTCGAGCCCCCGCGCCCGGTAGCGGATGACGAAGCGGGCCGTGGCGCCCTTCGCGATGCGGCCCGTCCACACCAGCCGGTTGCCGGACTCGCCCAAATCCAGACTGGACTCCTGGCCATCGACGAGGAACTGGAGCTCCGACAGCAGCACCTGCGACTTGTTCATCTCCATGGGGAAGATGAACGCCACGTCGATGTCATGGCCCTCGCGATTGACGACCGCGTACTCGGCGCCCAGGTTGAAGTCGAAGCCGGAGAAGTAGCGCAGGCCGCGCTTGCGATAGTTCATCTTCGCCAGCACCTCCACGTGCTGACGGTCGAAGGCCAGGGGCTTCAGCTCGGTGAAGATGGTGCCGCTGTGCACGTAGCGCAGCGAAGGCGCGGGCTGGACGACGGGCGCGCCCCACCGGTCCTCCACGCCGGCAGCCAGCTCCGAGGTGGCGAAGTCCGTGCGGTCCGCCACCTGGCCGGCAATCACCGCCGTCGCGAAGACGACGATGAAGAGACTGCCGAAGACGTGGTGGGCGACCAGCCACCGGAAGGCCCCTCGGATGGGGCCATCGGACGTCCTCTGAGGACGCGGCGCGGAAACGGGAAGGTTCATGGACACAGACTGGCCCCCCGGTGTGCAACCCGGATGGCCAGCCCGTGCGCTTCATGAGGCATGTTTGTGCGGAATTCGTGCAGGCCCGGGGCATGCCCCCCCGGACCCGTGCTTCACGACGTCAGTGCACCGCGAGCGCGCGCACGTCGAACGCGCGGGTGAGGCAGGACTGGTTCGCGGTGGAGTCCAGGTGCTGCGCGCGGTCCCGGATTTCGAAGAACGGGCGCACCGTGCCGTCCACCGGGTCCGCCACGTTGAAGGGCGTGAGCGGGTTGATCATGCCCGTGGACAGGAAGGGCGACAGTCCGCCCGTCTCGCCAATGTGCGTGAAGAACGTGTTCGTCTCGCGCGCGTGGCAGCCGTTGCACGTGTTGAGCGAGAACTTGTGCCGCGCGGTGTTGTTCACGATGCCGGCGGCCCGCCAGAACGTGGTGGCCGGCGTCGGGACGCGCGGGTTGGCGCCCAGGAAGTTCACGCTCGCGAAGGTGGTCGGCACGCCGTAGGTGTTGGCGAGGATGGCCGCCTGGTTCGTGTTCACGAAGTCCCGGAAGAGGGTGGTGTTGTTGCGCGGGTCTCCCGGGGTCAGCGCCACCGTGGTCTCCGACAGGAAGTTCGGCGTCGCGCCCGTGTCGAACAGGTGGAACTCCCGCAGCTCCCAGGGCGAGGAGAGCATGAAGTCGTTGGTGCGAATCTGGTTGATGGCGTTGCCGTTGGGCTTGGTGGGCGCCGCGCCCGCGACGACGACCTGCTCCGTGAGCGCCTGGAGCGCCGCGTTGTAGGTCGGGCTGCCCAGCACCATCAGCGGGTTCGACAGCGCCATCCACTGCTGCGCCCAGCTCTTCACGTTGAGGCAGCCGTTGATGGGCACGCCGTACTCGAAGATGACCAGCAGCGGCCGGATGGCGCAGCCCGCGCTCTTGTCCACCGCGGCGAAGACGAAGCGCAGCTCACCACCGCCGCTGGAGCCGCCGTAGCCGACCGGGCCATTGCCCTTGCCCAGGTCCAACCGGTTGAAGATGGCCACCAGCTTGAACGCCGACTTCGTCATGTCGAGCGTGCCGGCGACTTTCGGCCACGGATTCAGGATGCGATTCATCACCTGTCCGCGCCCCGGGACGGTCCACCCGTTGAGCGTCTGGTTCGCGTTCCACTGCAGCAGCCACTGCTCGGTGAGGGCCGACGGCGTCACGAACGTGCTCGCCATCTCCGTCATCAGGTGGTTGAACGTCCACACCCCGTTCGGGTTGCCGGAGTTCGAGCACGGGTCATACGTGCGCGTCGGGTCATTGACGACGTTCGGATGGGTGATGATGAGCGACTGGGCCGGCCTCACGTCGCTGAGCAGGCCCACGGGCGTCACGGGGATGGGCACGCGCGGCCTGAAGACGCTCGACGACAACGCCACCACCGGGCGCTCCTCCACCAGCTCGCGGTTGTTGAAGACGGCGAACGTCAGCGGCTCGTTGGGCTGCTGGCGCTGCGCGGCGGTGATGCGGTCCTGCGTCCTGCGGTGCAGGTCGAGGTCGACCTCGGCGAAGGCGGAGAACACCCCGTCGCCCGCCTGCTCGTCGCCGTCCTTGCCCTGGTCCCTGAGCACCACCGGCTTGCCCGTGTCGGACACCACAGGGACCTCGGTGAAGAGACCCTGCTGATTCTGGGCGAGCTTCACCCTCACCAGGCTGCGCGTCTGGGAACCCAGCACGTCGTCCTGCGCCACCACGTCCATCGACTGGATGATGGGCGTCGGCTTCGTGGAGGGCGTCGGCTCCGCCACCGCCGCCTGGGGCCGGGCCTCCAGGGGAGCCGGGCTCTCCAGCGCCTCGCCACCACAACCCGTCATGCACAACGCGACCGCGAGCACACCGGACCCAGCCCACTTCAAGCCCAGGGCCTTCTTCGGGGACCACTTCTTCATGGATGTCGCCTCCAGGGGATTTTCAGCGACTTCCCAAGATGCACCCCCCAGGCCAGGACCAACACACGGAGAAAACACACACGCACCGCGAGGATGTGTCCTCCCAGGCAACAACTCTCACTCCAACTGTGACTTTCCGCGCTACAGCGCCTCTCCGCCCGTGAGAGGGCCCAAAGTTGTACGGCAGCCAGGAAACCGGCTCAAATCCAGGAAATGGAGAGAGTCGAGGAGATCTACCAGGGCTTCGTGGTTGATCATCAGCTCGAGCGCGCGGGTCTCTTCGAGCTGCTCCGCGAGCGCTTCGTGGCGGTGGACTCGGTGCTGTATCCGGGGTGCTTCGTGCACATCACCCCGTCGTTCTTCTTCCAGAACGTCGTCTACGTGGACCGGAACGACCTGGCGCAGGGCTTCTTCGCCAACAAGGACGGTGTGCTGAGGAAGATTGGCTCCCGTCAGAAGTACGAGCAGAAGGCCTCCGTGCGCTTCGTCGCGCAGGACTACCTCCAGCCCATCCCCGCGCTGGAGGAGAGCTTCGACCTGCTGCTGGCGCTGTATGCCGGAGGCATCTCGCGCGCCTGTGGGAAGTACCTGAAGGTCGGCGGCCTGCTGGTGACGAATGACCACCATGGCGACGCGGCCGAGGCCGCCGCCGAGGAAAATCTAGAGCTCATCGCCGTGGTGAAGGAGCAGCGCGGGACGTTCACCTTCAGCGACCAGGAGCTCTCCGCGTACCTCGTCCCGAAGATTCCTCCCCGGGGCCCCGCCGCGCGCGACGCACCGGGCTCATCCCACTGGGAGCGCCCCGCCGACTACTACCTCTTCCGCAAGACGCGCCCGAGCGCCATGACGCTGGAGCCCGGGCGCTTCTCCGCCCCTCACTGAGGCGACGACGGAAGGCCGCTCGCTACCAGGCCTCCAGCCGGAACTGCTGGCAGTCGTTGTTGGACCAGGTCCACTGCTGGATGACGGTGCCGTTGCCGCTCGTCCCACAGCTCGCCACGTCGAGCACCTTGCCGCTGTGTCGCGCCTCGATGCGGTGGAACCCGCCGGTCGTCGCCACGGTGCGGAACTGCTGGTTGCCACCGTTGGACCAGGTCCACTGCTGCAGCGCCGCCCCGTCCGCGGTGCTGACGTCGCGCACGTCCAGCACCTTGCCGCTGTACTGCGACACGATGCGGACAAAGCCGCTGTCGGTGGGCTCCAGCACCCACTGCTGGCTGGCACCGGTGTGGCACGCCCACTGGTGGATGCTCGCCCCGTCCGCGGTGCTGGGCCCGTTGATGTCCAGGCAGCGGCCGGAGCTCTTGTTGATGATGCGGTAGCGGGTGGCGCCACCGCCGCCCTGCGCCGCGTTGAAGATGGCGAGCAGCAGCGAGGTGTCGGTGCGCGTGTCCTGGGTCAGCTCCCAGATCATCACCCCGCCGCCCTGCTGGAGCCCCAGCCGCGTCTTGGCCTGGATGGTGGCGATGCCGTTGTAATAGACGTCACCGACGTTGTCCTTGTACGGCGCCTGCGAGTCGCGCGCGACGAGGTCCGCGTAGCCCACGTACGACGACGGCGAGCGCCCGTAGAACGGCACGCCCAGGACAGCCTTCGACGCCGGCAGGCCCCGCCCCTTCCAGTAGTTGAGCGACTGGACGGCGTAGTCATACGTCGAATGCGGCTGCCCGCCGTCGTACGCCATGATGTTGAGGAAGTCGAAGTCGGCGAACGTCGAGGTGGGGATGCCCTCGCCGTAGTAGCCGTTGGCCACCACCGCGGCGGTGAGCAGCTTGCCGCGCGAGCGCATCGCCGCGCCCAGCTCGCGGATGAGCGCCGCGAAGTTCTGCGCGGAGGCGCCCGGGTCCGGGTACTCCCAGTCGATGTCCACGCCGTCCAGCCCCGCCGCGTTGACGTAGTTGACCAGGTTGTTCACGAAGGCCGTGCGCGTGCCCGCGTTCGCCGCGAGCGACTCGAAGCCGCTGTCGTTGCCGTCGTTCCACCCGCCCACGGCGACGAGCACCTTCACGCCTCGCGCATGCGCGGCGGTGACGAGCGAACGCAGCCGCGCGTCCGTCCCGCTCGGGCCCGTCAACCCACCCTGCGCGGTGGGCACCACGAAGGCGTAGTTGATGTGCGTGAGCCTGTCGTAGGGGATGGCGTTGACGTCACCCGCCCACGTCGGGAAGTAGCCGACCACGCGCGTCGCCAGCGCCGCGCCCTCTTGCCGCGCCAGCGGCTCGTCGGCGGTTGACTCCACGTCCGGCGCCCCGGAACAGGCCAGCACCATGGCCGCCAGCGCGGCCTCCAACACCAGGGCTCTCAACGGCAACACCATGCGCGACATGCGGACTCCATGAGGTGAGCCCCCGCCCCCAGAACGGAGGCGGATGGGTCGCGCACCTGTAGCGTCGCCCTAAACCCGCAACAACAGTTTTTCCAGAAATCGAAGGAACTCTATCCAGTCCTGTCGGACAGTTGGGAGCCCCCTGCACGGGCTTGTGCCGGGGTCCGTATTTTCGGCGCGGACTGCACGACGGGCGCGGAAGCGAGGACGGGCGCCGCGTCGTGCGAGCCAATCAGCGCGCGGCGGAGACTCCGGGCAGCGGCTTCACGTGGAGCTGCTTCGACGCGAGGAACTCCGCGTTGAAGACCTTGGAGGCGTAGCGGCTGCCGTGGTCACACAGGAAGGTGACGATGCGCAGGCCCGAGCCGGCGTGCTGACGGGCGACCTCATATGCGGCGCGCACGTTGAGGGCGGCCGACGTGCCCACCACGAGCGCGTCCTCGCGGGCCAGGTGGTAGAGCGTGTCCAGCATCTCCCCATCGCCCAGGTGCATCGCCTCGTCCACGCGCGAGGCCTGGAAGTTGGCGGTGAGCCGCATGATGCCGATGCCCTCGGTGATGGACGAGCCCGACGACTCCAGCTTCCCCTCGCGCACGTAGCTGTAGAGCCCGGAGCCCGGCGGGTCCACGAGCACCACGCGCAGCGCGGGGCTCTGCTCCTTGAGGAAGCGGCTGACGCCGGACATCGTCCCGCCGCTGCCCACGGAGATGACAACGACGTCCACGCGGCCCTCGCACTGCTCCCAGATTTCGGGCCCCGTCGTCTCGTAGTGGAAGTCGCCGTTGGCCGTGTTCTCGAACTGGTTGGCCCAGAACCAGCCATGCTGCTCGGACAGGGCGCGGGCCTGGTGGAAGAAGTGGCCGGGGTTGGCGAAGGGCACGGGCGGCACCTTGCGGACCTCCACGCCCATGGCCTCCAGCAGCTCGTACTTCTCGCGCGCCTGGTTGTCCGGCATCGTCACCACGACGCGGTAGCCGCGCTCGCGGCCCAGCAGCCCCAGGCCAATGCCCGTGTTGCCCGCGGTGCCCTCGACGATGGTGCCGCCCGGCTTCAGGAGTCCCTGCTCCTCCGCGCGGCGAATCATCCCCTTGGCGGCGCGGTCCTTGATGCTGCCGCCGGGGTTCATGAACTCCGCCTTGCCCAGAATCTCGCAGCCGGTGATGCGGCTGAGCGAGCCGATGCGAAGCAACGGAGTGTTTCCCACCGAGTCCCAGAGCGAACCGATGCGTGGCGCCATCCCCCTCCCCTAACGGAGTCCGGGGAGGGAGGCAACCGACGACGGGCCCAGGCTCGGCTTCGCGCTACTCGTTGCGCATCGCCTCGACGGGATCCAGCTTCGCGGCGCGGGCGGCCGGGTAGATACCGAACAGCAGCCCCACCCCGCAGCTCATCGACAGGGCCAGGCCCACCGCCCACGGAGGCACGGACATGGGGAAGCCCACCATCCAGTCCCCGAGGAAGACGAGCCCGAAGCCCAGCCCCACGCCCAGGCCGCCGCCAAAGAGCGCCAGCAGCACGGCCTCCGTCGCGAACTGCCCGAGGATGCGCCGCCGCTTGGCCCCCAGCGCCTTGCGCACGCCAATCTCCCGCGTCCGCTCCATCACCGACACCAGCATGATGTTCAGGATGCCGATGCCGCCCACCACCAGCGACAACAGGCACACGCCGATGCCGGCGATGGTGATGACCTGCGAGAGCTGGTTGAAGGACGCCGTCACCGACTCGTTGGTGTGGATTTCGAAGTCGTTGGGCTGGTCCGGGTCCACGTTGCGCCGCCGCCGCATCAGCGTCGTCACCTCGTCCTGCGCCTTGCGGAACAGGCTCGGGTCCTTCGCCTGGATGTCGACGGCCAGCGACCACTCCTTGCCGTACATCTGCTGGTACACGCGCAGGGGGATGATGGCCTGGTTGTCCATGCTCACCATGCCCAGGAAGCTGCCGCGCCGCTGGAGCACGCCAATCACCCGGAACGGCCGGTTCTGGATGCGCACCTCGAAGCCCACCGGGTCGATGCCGGGGAAGAGCGAGTCCGCCACATCCACGCCCAGGAGCACCACACTGCGCCCGTCCAGCCCCTCCACCTCGTTGAAGTAGCGGCCGGACTGCACGGAGACGCCACTCGTTATCGGGTACGTCGTGGACGCGCCGATGATGCGCACCGAGGGCCGCGTCTCCGCGCTCGCCGTCGATACCTTCTGCCCGCCCGCGTCATCCGACGGGGCCACCACGCCCACCGACGGACAGAGCATCTCGATGGCGTGCACGTCCTCCATGTCGATGTTCGGGCGCTTGGCGAACTTCGCCCAGTTGAAGCGGCCGAAGCCGCCCGCGGGCCACTTGGTGAGCTGGAAGGTGTGAGCCCCCAGCCGCCCCAGGTCCTTGTTCACCTTGGTGCGCAGGCCCTCGATGAGGCCCATCATCGTGATGACGGTGGCCACGCCGATGACGATGCCCAGCAGCGTCAGCAGGGAGCGCAGCGGGTTGCCCAGGAAGGTGCCCAGGGCCAGCCGCAGATTGTCCAGGAAGGCTCTCATCGACTCACTCGTACCGGAGGGCTTCCACGGGGTCCAGGTTCGCCGCGCGCGCCGCCGGCCAGATGCCGAACAGCAGGCCCACCAGCGCCGCGAAGAACACCCCACCCAGCACGGTGGTCGTCTGCACGTCCGCCGCCAGCGGCGTTATCAACGACACCACCTTGGCCGTCCCCAACCCCACCGTCGTTCCCAGCAGGCCTCCCACGGCGGAGACGCTGGCCGCCTCCATGAGGAACTGGACGACGATGGTGCGCTTGCGAGCCCCCAGCGCGCGCCGGACGCCAATCTCCCGCGTCCGCTCCCGCACGGACACCAGCATGATGTTCATGATGCCGATGCCGCCCACGAGCAGGGTGATGAGCCCCACGCCCACCGCCACGCCGTACAGCGCGCCAGTGAGCTGCGCGTAGGTCTGCGCCATGGCCTCCGGCTTGTTGATGTTGAAGTCGTCGGGCTGGCCCGGCTCCGTCGCGCGCAGGCGGCGCAGGATTCCGATGAGCTGGTCCTCCGCCATGCGCACCTGGGACGCGTCCGCCACCGCCATGGCGATCTCGAACGGACGCCCCTTGCCGAAGTTGCTGTAGAACGTCTTGAAGGGGATGAGCACGAGCAGGTCCATGCTCTCGTTGACCACCTTCCCCTTCCGACTGAGCGTGCCCACCACCTGGAAGGAGCGGTTGTCCACGCGGATGGTCCGTCCCACCGGGCTGATGCCGGGGAACATCCGCTCCGCCACGTCCGCGCCGATCACCGCCACCGGACGCGTCACCTCTTCATCCGCCTCCGTGATGAAGCGGCCTCCGGTGATG
Source organism: Myxococcus sp. AM011 (assembly GCF_013372595.1). Lineage (NCBI taxonomy): Bacteria > Pseudomonadati > Myxococcota > Myxococcia > Myxococcales > Myxococcaceae > Myxococcus > Myxococcus sp. AM011. The sequence goes on along the minus strand of NZ_JABXEM010000189.1, from coordinate 5,211 downwards.
TCGAAGCCCGCGATGCTCAGGTACTCGTGGTTGACGCCCTGGATGCGCACCGACGACATCTGCTCGCCCCCGTACGACACATCCGACAGCCGGGAGACGGACGGGGACAGCGCGGTGATGAACGGCGCCATGGCGCGCAGCCGGGGCAGTTGCTCCAGGGTGAAGTTCTTCCGGTTGCGGTACTTCCACCAGTCGCCCTTGATCATCCACGGGAACTTGGAGACGTAGAGCGTGTTGGCGCCGAAGCTCGCCAGTTGCTTGTGGAAGGACGTGTTGAGCCCTTGGATGATGCCGACGATGGCCAGCAGCGTGGCCACGCCGATGCCAATGCCCAGCGTCGTCAGCACCGTGCGAAGGCGGTTGGCGCGCAGGGAGAACAGGGCGATGCGCGCCCCCTCCAGGACATCCACCCGCAGGCTCGTCACGCTCTTCATACGCCTGCCACCATCGGGCCGGCGACGGCCATGGCCACTTCACGTCCGGAGCCGTCGGCGACAATCGAGCCGTCGCTCAGGCGGATGGCCCGGGGGCAGCGCGCCGCCAGCTTGGGCTCGTGCGTGACGAGCACCAGCGTGTGGCCCGCCTTGTGGAGCTGCTCGAACAACCGGACGATCTCCTCGCCCGTGGCGGAGTCCAGGTTGCCCGTGGGCTCGTCCGCCAGGAGCATGGAGGGCTCCGACACCAGCGCGCGGGCAATCGCCACGCGCTGACGCTGACCGCCCGACAGCTCATTGGGGCGGTGGTGCATGCGGTGCGTGAGCTGCACCTTGTCCAGCGCCGCCTTCGCCCGCTCCCGCCGCTCCTTCGCCGCCATGCCCCGGTACACCAGGGGCAGCTCCACGTTCGCCAGCGCCGTCTCCTTCGGCAGCAGCTGGAACGTCTGGAAGATGAAGCCGATCTCCACGTTGCGGATGACGGCCAGCTCGTCGTCGCTCATGCGCGACACGTCCTTGCCGTTGAGCATGTAGCGGCCGCTGGTGGGCGTATCCAGGCAGCCCAGCACGTTCATCATCGTGCTCTTGCCAGAGCCGGACTGCCCGATGATGGCCACCCACTCGCCCCTGCTGATGCCGAAGGTGACGCCGCGCAGTGCGCGCACCTCCTCGCCACCGACATGGAAGACGCGGGTGATGTCGTCCACCTGGATGAGCCGGCCGTTGCCGGCGCCGCTGCCGTCACTCACGACTTCTGACCGCCCTTCGCGCCAGGAGCCTCGCCCTGGTCGGGCCCCTGGACATTGTCTCCGTGGTTCAGCTCCTTCGACAGCGTGCGGTAGGGCCCCTCCACCACGCGGTCCCCGTCGCTCAGCCCGGAGACGATCTCCAGCTCCGTGTCGGAGGCGATGCCCGTCTGCACCCGCCGCACCTGCGCCTTGTTCGCCGCGTCCACCACGAACACCACCTTGGCCAGCGTCTCGGTGCGCTTGGCCTTCAGCCCGCCGCCCTCCACCGACTCCTTGTAGTCCGGCAGCGAGCGCTCCGCGCGCACCGTCACCGCCTGGATGGGGACCAGGATGACGTCCTCGCGCGTCTCCGCGGAGATGCGAGCCTCCGCGCTCATGCCCGGCAGCACGCCCGGCGGACGCATGTCCAGCGCCACCGTGACGGGGAAGCTCGTCACCTCCGCCTCCGTGCCCGGGTTCTTGATGAGCGCCTTCTGGGCGATCTCCACCACCGAGCCCTGGAACGTCTGCCCCTCCAGCGCGTCCAGCGTCACGTCCGCGGGCTGGCCCGGCTTCAGGTGCACCACCTCGTGCTCGCCCACCTCGAACTTCACCTCCATGGCGCTCAGCGCGGCGATGGTCATCACCACGTCCTCGGCCAGCTCCGAGCCACGCACGCGCTCACCCACCTCACGCGACAGCTCGATGACGTTTCCGTCGATGGGCGACGACAGCGTCGTCCTCGACAGGTCCGCCTGCGCCTGCTCGACGATGGCGACGTTGCGCGCCAGTTGCTGGCGGGACGACGCCAGCCGCGCGTCCGCCGTGTTCTTGCTCGCCTTGGCGAGGTCCAGCTCCGCGCCGGACGCCAGGCCCTTGGTCACCAGGCCCTCCACCCGCCCCAGCTCCGCCACGGTGCGGCCGACCTCCACCTCCGCCACCTGGGCATCGGCGCGCGCGGCGTTCTGCGACGCCATGGCCTGCTTCATCGCGGCCTCGTAGATGCGCTTGTCGATGCGCCCGAGCACCTGGCCCTTCTTCACCGGCTCGCCATCCTTGACCAGCAGCTCCACCAGGTCTCCGGAGAGGCTGGAGGAGATCTTCACCGTGGTCGCCGCCTGCACCTTCCCCGCGCCAGTGATGGTGCGGGTGATGGTGCCCTTGCGGGCCTTGGCGATCTGCACTTCCTGGGACGGTGGCGGACGCTCCTTCAGTCCCCCAGCCGTGATGGCCGCGGCACCGAGGAACAGCGCACCGGCAATCGCACCCTTCCACCACTTCATTTCGTCTCTCCCGGGCTCAGGGCGCCCATGGCCCGCAACAAACTGAAGCGGGCGATTTCGACATCAATCCTGTTTTCCAACAAGCTGAGTTCCGCCTGCGTGAGGCTGAGCTGGGCATCTCGGACTTCCAGCGTGGAGCCCGCACCCGCCTTGAAGCGCTCCTCCGCCAGCCTGAGGCCCTGGATGGCGGCCTCCTTGTTCTCGGCGGACAGCCGGGCGGCGACGATCTGCGCCTCCAGCGACTGGTGCGCGGCGCGCACCTCGCCTTCAATCTCCCGCGCCGACTGCGCCAGCGTGAGCTGGGCCTTGCGGATGGTGGCCTCCGCGCGCCGCGTCTGGGCGGGCGTGATGAAGCCGTTGAAGACGTTCCAATCGAGGTTGATGCTACCCAGGAAGTTGTTCTGCAGGCGCGGCTCGGTGAAGACCTGCTCGGCGTCCGGACCCTGGCGGGTGTAGAGGCCGCGGGCCGACAGCACCGGCAGGTAGTCCGCGCGGGCGATGGCGCGCTGCAGCTCCGCCGAGCGCACCTGAAGCTGGAGCGCCTTGAGCAGCGGGCGCCTCTCGCGGGCGGAGTCGATGGCCTGGTCGATGGTGGGCGCGGGCGCGGGCTCCTCGGTGAGCACGCCCGGGTCCACCGCCTCCACGGGCTCGGTACCCGGACGGGTGAGCCACACCGCGAGCTGCGTCTGGTCCGTCACCAGCTGCGTGTAGGACTGGACGAAGTTGATGCGGTCATTGCCCAGGTTCACCAGCGCGGAGATCTCCTCGACCTTGCCCACGCGACCGGCCTGGAACAGGGAGCGCGCGCGATCCAGCTGCTCCTCGCTGCGCTTGACGGTGGCCTCCAGCACCTGGCGGGTGGCCTGGGTGCGGAAGAGCGTGAAGAAGCGGCGGATGGCCTCCAGCTCGGAGGTGTCCGTCTCCTCCTGCGCCTGGTTCTTCTGCGCGTCGCGCAAGACGCCGCTCTGCTCCAGCTGCTTCCAGCGCGCCCGGTCGTAGATGACCTGATTGAGGATGAAGCCCAGGTCGTAGTCGCCCGTGCTGGTGGGCTTCGACTCGACGGGGATCTGCACGAACTCGCCCGGGTTGTTGACGTCCGGCACCAGGTTGAAGGACTTGCGGCGACCGAACCAGTTCTTGCCGACGGACGCGTTGACGGAGAGCTGGGGCAGGAGCGGAGCGCGCGCGACGTGCACGTCCTCCTGGGCGACCGCCAGGTCGAGCGCCGCCTGGAGCGCGGTGGTGCTCTGCCGGCCCTGGGTGCGGACCTCTTCCAGCGTGAGGCGCGTGGGCGCGGGTGAAGGAGCGGCGGTGAGCAGCGCGGCGACGATGAGGGCGTTCATTGCGCACCTCCCGCACCCGGAAGACCGACCATCATCACTCCCGCGAACATCACATAGAGCGCCAGGGCCAGGAGCAGCGCGCGGCTGCGCGACATGCCCGTGGCGGCGGCGAAGCCCAGGCCCAACAGGCCCGTGCTCCAGAGGTTGAAGAAGTCCACGGTGGACGCCACCCGCGCCATCTTCGGGCTGAGGCCCCCGAGGAGCACGCCCAGATGCGCCGGCACCAGCTGCGCGACGCGAGCGACGGAGATGGTGTGCTGCGCGGCGATGCAGAGGGCGAGGACGGCGTGGTACAGCGCGATGGGCAGGAGCGCCAGCGCCGCCACGGACATGAGCTGCTCGAAGTGGGCGGGCCGGTCGAAGAGCCAGGACACCACCCAGAGGATGGCGGCCAGGAGCAGCGCGACCATGGGCATCACGAAGACGCCCTTGGCGATGCCACCGACGAGCGCCTTGCGGGTCGTCGTCTGGATCTTGTCGCTCAGGTCGGCCTCGGAGATGGTCGCCATCTCCCCGGACGCCTGCAGCTCACGGATGACATCCGGGGTCGCGTCCCATCGAAGGGAAAACAGCGTCCCGGAGGCGGACACACAGAGGGCGAGGATGAGCAGGGGCCAGACCCATCGGCGGGCTTCGACGGCGGCGGGCGTTCCCTCGACAGGGTCGATGAAGACGCGCACGGGTTGGACGAGAGAGGTCATAGAGTGAGTGGTCTCGGAGGGATGTACGGCGCCCCCCTAAGGCAATTGCTCGGCCAGTCGAAATTTTGCGGCGGTGAACGGGCAGCCGACCAACCTAATTCCATCCTCATGGAAGGTGGCGCGGCTTTCTACCTCAAGGATTCCGCAGACCTGTAGCAACCTGTTGCGGAAATTTTGCCGTCGGGATCGAGAGGGTGTATTCCGCTCGGCTGCACGCTTGCCGGAGCTCGAATGGTCGAAAGCACGGATCTCGCCCAGGTCCTCCAAGAAGCGAACGACATCGCCCGGAGCGTGGCCCAGAAGATTACTTCGGCCCACGTGCTGTTGGCGCTCTTCACGGTGGAGAACCGGGCGCAGCTCCTGCTGAAGGAGCGGGGCGTGGACGAGGATGCCCTCCTCCACCTGCTCACCGCCGCGCCGGCGGAAGCGGACGGCCACGTTCGCGAGCTGAGGGAGAAGGCCCGGGAAATCGCCACGAGCTGTGGCTCCCAGGAGGCGGACTGCCTCCACCTGCTCATCGCGGTGACCCGGGTGCGCTGCGTCGCGCAGGAGCTGCTGACGCAGACGGGCTTGGACCTGGCGACCCTGCGGACCACGGCGGTCTCCTACTTCGTGAGCGGGCGGATGCCGCGCAAGCTCCAGCCTGGCCGCACGCATGTGCTCGGCGCGCGCCCCGCCGTCCCCGCCCGCCCCCTGGGGGCGGGCGGGGACGGCGGGGCGCG
>NZ_JABXEM010000188.1:0-23477 GCF_013372595.1 Myxococcus sp. AM011 | reverse complement strand
CGAAGCACGCCCAGGAACAGGGACGGGAGCAGGAGCGCAGCACCATCGACAAGGCATGCCGCGAGCCGGGCCCTGCGCGTCGCCAGCTCTGGAGCCGCATGAAGGCACCGAAGGCACAGGCCCGCCCCGGACGAGGCACAGAAGGCACACGTGAAGGTGCCGCAACGAGCACAGGCGATGGCGGCAGAGAAGCCTGGGTGCTCGGAGCACTGGGCTTCCAAAATCGATTCAAGGGCCTCGCGGAAGTCGGACATGGAGGGCCGCAGCACAGCTACGCCCGCCCCAAGGCGGCAAGTTCCTTCAGGGGAAATCTCCCGCCTGCACCGACAAACACAACCCATTAGGTCTAGTCCACTAGACCATCACGTCAGGCTCAACACCTCGGAATTGCTTGACACCAGCCTCGGCCACAAGCTCGATGGATTCGACGAGCCACACGAGCCACATGCCAATATGCAGAACGACTACTTCATGCTCATGGGCGATTCGCTCAACCAATGGATGCAGCGCGAAGGACCGCCACCCCAGAAGCAGCTTGTTGGAGTCCCCTGGCAACAGCGCCCTGTCTTCGTGACAGAACCCATCAAGCTACGCATCCGCACAGGAGTGCTCCCGAAGGAACCCTTCCCTGCCTATGAAGGCTCTTGTGAGCCCCTGCTCTCCGCCCGGGCCAAGTCCCTCCTTGAGCCTCTTGCCATCAGCCAGCTTCAGTTTCTCCCGGCGGACGTCTCCGTCGAAAGCGGGGAGGTCCAGAGGTTCTGGTGGCTCCATGTCTGTCGCTCGATTTATTGCGTCGACAAGAAGCGCACGAAGGGCCTCTTCTACTCACCCCGGGAGATGTTGGCGATTGGCAAGCTCGTGCTCGATGAGCATGCGCTCTCGGTCATCCCGCTGGAAAGACGGCTCATCTTCCGACTCGGCGAACTCCTCTACACCCTCCTCCTCCACGCGTCCCTGGTGGACCGACTGCGAGGATGGGAGGCAGAGGGGTTCAAGTTCATGCCTGTCGAGGAGTGGTACCACCCCGACTTCATCGAAGACTACGATGGTCCGTGACGCCCTGGCCGCACCCATCGCCACATGGAGCACTTCGAGACGTACTGCCAGCGGGCGAGGGAAAGCCAGGGTCCATGGCGCTGGCGCCTGATGTACCCGCTCGCCTGGCGCTCCACCTCGCCGCGCCAAGCGAAGCCAGTCTCGGACGACACCGCCGAGACAGCTACGGGGCCACTCAGGTAGACGGTTCGCCCCGGCAGTCCCTCATGGGCCTCGCGTTGACCTGCCTCTTCGATTCCGAGCCGTGAGCCCTCGGCCTCCAAGAGCAAACCGAAGATGACGGCGTAGCGCGCGGCCTCCCGCGCCCAGGCCGCGTGCGCTGGCTCGTGTCCCTCGTCGATGAGCAGGGAGCGCTCCCGACGAGGGCCCTCGTCCAGGTCCTCACCCGTCCACCGGGGCCGCCAGGACGCGCGGACGGCCCCCCCGTCGCCGAGCAGCCCCAGAAGGAACGTGGTGCCGTCCAAGGTGTACCCGGACAGGGAGAGAGTATCCCCGAAGAGGCGGGCACCTTCGTCAGGGTGCCGCACCTCCAGCAGCCATGGCTGGCGCAGAAGGGCGGGCGGCGTGTCGGGGAGCGCGTGGAGATCAACCACTGCGGCATGCTGTGACGCCGCGCCGTGCAACTGGTGCACGACGAGTTGGTGACGTCCCAGCAGCCCTAGCATCGCGACGTCGATGAGGTTGGGTTCGGACTCCACCGCCTGGCAGCCCCAGACGCAGGCCGCCAGGTCCTCCGCAACCGACTGCGGGGCACTGCCATAGAGGAGCGGCACTTCGGCTAGGCGGGAAGCCAGTTCGGCGAGGAGGTCCGAAATCACCTTCAGGCTCATGCCCACACCAAGTCGATGTGGAAAAGCGGGTCCGCGGGCATCTCCACCTTCGCTAACCCGCTTCAGGGAAGTCCAGTAAGGCGCAGGCCTGCGTGAAGGAAGAAGGCGGCGAGAACGTCGTGGCGGTGGCCCAGGCGCACGAATGAGGCGCGTGCCTGGGCGCGCAGCTCGGCGACAGAGTCGGGCGTGGCATTGCGCAGCTCGGCCTTCACCACGCCGTTGCAGCCCTCCTCGGGATTGAGGTCTGGCGCATAGCCAGGCAGCCGCTCAAGACGGAAGTCCTCGGGGTGGCGGGCGACGAAGTCGAGCGTCTCGGCACTGTGGTGCTGGTTGAGGCCGTCCCACACGATGGTGAGAGGACGGCCCACGTTCCTGCGGAAGTAGCGCAGGGCCTCGATGATGTCCTGGCTGGTGAAGCTTCCCTCCCGGTGGCGCGAATACAGACGCGCCGGCTTGCGGCCGTACGGGGCAATGAGGGCGACGATGCTGGAGACTTCGCGCCGCTTGTCACGACGGCGCAAGGTGGGCGGATGCCCGACGGGCGCCCAGGTAGACGCTACGCGGGCCCGAAACGAACTACCTGTCTCGTCCACGAAGGCAATGGCCCGCCCGCTTCTTCGAGCCCCCTTTTGATGCGGGGCCAGTCGCGTTTCAGCCATGCCTCCACCAACGCATCGTCACGCTCCTTGGCTCGCGTGCGGGGCTGCTGCGGACTCAACCCCAGCCGGTGAAGGCGCTCGGCCAGGTAGTTGGGGTGGTAGCGCACGCCGAACGTGCGGTGGATGAGGTGCGCCACTCGCGTGAGTGTCCAACGCTCGGTAGGGAAACCGCAGGTGCGCGCCCCTGCCTTTACCAGCTCCGCCACCTGCCGCCATTCCCCCGGACTCAACTTCGACGGTCGGCCCGTGCGCGGCCTCGCCTTCAGTCCGCGTGTCCTGCCGCCTGCCTCATGCAGTCGCCGCGCCCAACGACTGACGGAGGCCTCGCTGACTCCCACACGGCGCGCCACCTCCGCCTGCGACAGTTGCCCCCGTCGCAGGAGTCGTCCGGCCGCAAGCCGCCGCTCCTCAAGCTGCTGCGCCGTCCAGTGCTTTGGTTGCCACGCCATGGACGCCACCTCTCCATGACGCAACCGGTAGCTCCTTACCCGACTTCCCTGAAGGGGGTTAGCCATTTTCACTCGGTGCGAACTGGGCGCCGAGCATCAGAAAAAAGTGGTGGTGGATGCCCTCGCAGAGAAGTCCTCGGGGGCTTTTGCTTTTCTCCCCTCGTTCCCGTGTGGTTCTCGCTCCGGCTGGCGCAGCGCAGGTGCGGGGACGGCGTTCCTGCAGAGAGAGCGCCATGCGCGCGAACGCAGGCCCGCGCGGGACGCTCTGGACACCGTTCCCGCTCTCTTACCGGTCCCGAGGGAGAGAGAAGCCGAGAGCCAGTTAACAGAAGCCGGGACAGCCCCCGAGCAGCGTCCCGTCCCGGTTAACAGCCTTCCGCGAGTAACCCGCTACCAGTCCTCCAGAAGCGCATCACGTTGCTCGCGGGTACCAGTGGTGGACGACTCGGCCGCCTTCCGCAAGGACTTCAAGTACGGGCGCGTGTCGCGCTCATCGTCGAGGATGGCGGCGACCTTCCTGATTGCTGGGCGGCTACAAACGATGCCGAAGACCGCCTCCAATGACGCATTCCGCTTCTCGAGCAGTCGAGCGAGAGCCGCCGCAAGGCGTTCGCACCGATCCCAGTCGCGGTACCAAGACACCGACGGCGCTTGCTCCTTCAGCCAGTCCCACTCCTCGTACTCAAGGCGTGAGCTGCCAGCGGCGTCGTACGTGGGCTGAAAGCACGCCGCGAGAAGCGGCGACTTCACGTCGGCTTCCCAGAACGCCAGCGTCAGACCGAAGGCCGCGACCCGAGGCGCAACCGAGCCCGGGCTGGCGGTACCGCTCTTCCACACCGTCGCGAGCCGAGACTGGGCGGCCTTCGGGCTCACGAACCGGCTACCGAGTTCGAGGTCCCGAAGCGACGGAGACGAAAGGCTCTCGAGCCACTCGAGCACCGTGTTCGGCTGTGCCGAGAGGACCGTTCTCCATTGCCACGAAAACTGGAGCTGCCCGGACGCAAAAGCCGAGAGCGCGCGGAGGAGTGCGATCTTGCCGCCGAAGCGAACGATCGCGTCGACGGAGAAATCACGTCCCGAGCTGTAGATCGCGTCGATGACAGAGCCGCGTGCCTCGTCGTCCAGTTCCGCCCCGCCAAGCTGAGACAGCACGTCGTTCGCGCGGCCCCCTACTCGCTGCCAAAGGATGGGCGACTTCGCGAGCTCCGGATTTGCGCCGACGATGGTTGGAAGGAATGGCGATTGTGCGTCTTCAAAAGTCTCGACATCGTTCGGCACAAGCAGCAGGACCGCAGCACGAAGCACGCGTTCCCCGATCTCGGTCAACTCACTGCCGAGCAGCGAGAGAACTAGCGCGACACCGTCGGGACGCGACTCATCGAAGAGCCGCTTCGTCTGCTCCTCGAGCATCGGAACCATCGGGGTAAGGTCGGTATCTCGATGCGCGCAGAGCACGTGAAGTAGCTCACGGCGACCAACCGCCCCTGACTCCGTGCTGGCTCGGTCGAACGCCATGCCGAGGAGTCGCTTGCGCGCGCCCTCCTCGAGGTCCTTCGCGCTCAACACGCTCGTGAGAGCGGACCGTGCAGAGGAGCCCGGGGCGTGCCATTCGCCAAAGATCGGCGCCAGGTTCGGCACCAAACCACGTGAAGCATCTGCGCCTACAGCGGCGTCGAGCCACGATCGGAACGTCGAGTCGCCTCGCGTGGCTCCTTCAAGAAAGAGCTCGACCCATGCGTCCACGGTGCCAGGGGTTCGAAGGTCGAGCACCAGCGCCGCGCCTGCGCTCTTGCGAAACTGAGATGACGGAACCGCTCGCGGGACTGCCTGAAGGTCCAACAGCGCGCCAGCCACAGAGCGAGGCATCAGCGCGCCCGTGCAAAAGGAGAAGCGCGCCCTGGCCGTCAGCCACAGCTCTTCCCACAGGCAAATGATCGAGAGTTCAAGTTGACTGGCCTTCTCCACCGTCACGATCACCGGGCGTGCCTGGCCAAGCACAGCTCCGACGAGAGCGGCTGCTGCCGGCTGCTCTGCGAATCCGCCGACCTTACCAGTATCGAGCCCTGCCTCGACCTCGACCGGGGTCGTTGCAGCAGTCTCTGCGCCCTCCTGTTGGGGCCGCCGAAACTTCGAGAGGAGGCCAGATGCAGAGGTCTGCGAGAGCTGCTCACGAGATAGCAGGAGAGAATGCGTCCACACGCAACCGGGCCGTTGCATCTCGGGGGCGTACCAGGTCTTCGCAAAGACGAAGAGTTCACTCCCCGGCAAGGGATACCCCGTGAGGTACTCGTCAAACCCCGGCTGCATCGCGGGCCCAGACATGTCGCTCAAGACCAGCATCGCCCGTGCGGAATCGGCGCTGAGAGACACCGAGCTGCTCAACAGACGATGCCCATCGCGATAACCGTGAATCGCCTGGTGAATGCTCAGGGGAGGCATGCCTACCTCTCCTCCAAGAGCCACGCGAGCGGCTTGGTGATGTCCTTACTGGTCTCCTTACCGTGCAGCACCTTGACGCGCTCCAGAGCATCGTCGAGGTCGAGCAGAGCCTTCTTCTGCTCGTCCACCGTGATGTCACCTCCTTGCGCGCTTACGCCGAACACCGTGTGCTCAAGCCGATCGTCGTTCGAGTCGAGGAACTGCCGCAGCAACGGCATCTCCCTCGCCAGGTACTCGTGCGGCGTTCCGGTGAACGACGCCTTCTCGACGAGATCCCATGCCGAGATGACCACCGCGACTCGCACCTTTCTCACGACGCTTTCGAGGGCGAACTGGAGCAGTTCGACAAGAGCCACCTGCGTCGGCAGCTTCTCAATTGACCAGGGCTTGATGACCGGCTTCTGGGTGTTCCCGCCAGCGGCGTCAGTCCCGGCACGCTGAGGCGACGCACCATCGAGTACGGCGCTGAGCTGTCGAGAGTACGAAAGGCGCGTGCCCTCCTTCACCCGAGCATGGACAAACAGCACAAATCCTGTCGCGCGCTGGATGTTCCCGTGGTGCTCCACGCCAATCTTTCGGTCGCGAAGCTGCTGCTCGAAGCCTTCCCCAGATAGATCCGGCACGGTGAGTTCGAACTCGGTGGTTCCGCTCGCAAGGCTGAGATTCACCTCCTGTTCGTGTTCAAGCTTGGTGCGCTGAACCTGCGAGCATTTCTGCCAGTCAGCCGTGATCTGATGGAGGTAGGTTCGGTCCACGCTGAGCCCCTTGAGCTTCAGGCGCGTTTCGCTGCTCCGTTCGTCCAGCACATGCCAGAGCGCAGCAAGGAACGTCGTCTTCCCCGAACCAGGTAGCCCCATGAAGAGCAGGTTGGCTGCGGTGCTCACGACTCCCTCCCTACGGAGTATCGCCAACCGTACTTCGCGAACTCTCGCGCATCACGCGGAGGGGTGCCTTGAGAGGCTGCGCCTGCTCCTAATTCAACGGGCGTCGTCCAAGCAGTGAATGCCTCGGCCAAACCGTCGTTCAGAGAACCCGACTCGACTTCGGGCCGCGCGGCGATACGCCGGAAGCCGAGGTGGGGAACACGATCGCCAAACTTCGCTCTGAGCTTCGTCTCCGTCGTGTTCAGGAACTGAACGGCTGCGTCACCTGCCTCGACAACACGGTCGAGCTTCGAGAAGACGAACTCCACTCGGCAGCGGCTCCCAATCATCTTCGCATCGAGGAAGCTCTCGAGGATGCTTGACGCATCCGTCTGCGCATTCAACCTCTGCTCCTTTACGGCGAGGCGAGCGCCGTCAACGAGGACGACGATCGTGTTCGCGCGATGGAGGAAGGTAAGTCGCACTGCGTCCTCCCGTGAGAACTTCGCAAGCCGAAACAGCTCCCCCGAGATCGCAGATAGCAGGACATGGCGCCGATCCGCGCCGGGTGCCGTTCCGCGCAGGGCGAGGTGGTAGTAGGCAGCTTCGTCGGAGACCGGCGTGTGAGGTGTATCAGGGTGCGCGCCACCGGAGTCGAGGCGGTTCAGGTGGCAGATCTGCTCGAATCCAAGCAGCGAGCGGGATCCCGCGAACTGAAATCCAGCGAAGGGTCCCTCAATCCACCGCTCATAGAGCGAGGCAAGCAGCGTTGTCTTCCCACTCTCTGACGCACCGGCGAACACCACGAGGTGAGCCGGCGAACGCAGTGTCACCGCGTCGGCGTCCTCGTTGCTCAGCTCGGTGCCGGTGTAGACGTCGATGAAGGCCGGCGTGGCCTCCTCGACCGGGGCGTTGGCGGCAACTGCTTCCGCGGAAGGAGCGTCGGCCATATCAGCTCACTCATCCGCTGCTGCGAGGGTACGCAACAAGACGGCCTCCATATAGGCCTGTTTCGCCGCCGCCTCCGGTGAGAGCGACTTCGTGGCAGCGATGCCGCCAGTCTTCTCGAAGTACTGCTGCCAACTCGTCGTGCCGCTCTTCGCCCGCTGCAACAGCGCATGCGTCAAGGGCGCGAGGTCCAACGCGTGCTCGGGGAGATCAGTGGTCCGCGTCTTCGCCCACTCATCGGAGACCGCGTTCACGTAGACGCTGAGCGCCTGGTCCTTGCTCTTCCCCTTGGCCGACGCCACGACCCGATCCAGGAATGCACCCACCTCACGAGGCCCCAAAGCGACGTCGGTGAGATCGGAGAGTTCCCAACCAGCCGTGATGGGCGCCTCATCCTTCAGCGCACTCCACGGCTTGTGGAGGTCCCGACTGCATCCGCCCTCCAACCACCACAAAATGTTGGTCTCTTCATCGGCGCAGCGAAGATCGTGTGCGGCATCGGCAAGCGCGCTCTCGGAGCGCTGGACTGCCGTCAAGACGGTCTGAAAAGCCGTCACGAAACTCTGCTTCAGATTGGTGGGGTCGGGCTGGACCGCTGCGATCGTCTGCGACAATGTCTCCTCCTCCTCTGCGGAAAGGAGGATCGAATCAAAGCCCTTTCGGGCTCGCTGGCGCCTCGCCAACTCCTGGAGAGCGGAGAGCACTTCCTGGCTCATCTCCTCCAGAGGGCTCACTGCAGCTCGAAGCCGCGAAGCTGCAAGTGCAACACCTGCGAGGAGGGGCATGTGCGGCTCGTCGTCGGCTTCAGCGCCGTTCACAACATGGACGAGCGCGGCGCCTGCGAGCACTTGGTGCTCGAGCTCGTTGTTGCGCTGCAGGAATGCCGGGTCGTGCTTGCGAAACGCCGCCAAGAAGGCTTCGCGCGACGTGACCGCCGGCAGCCCCTGGAAGATGCGAACCGTCTCGAGAACCGCATCGTCCGAGAGAGAAGCGCTCCACTCCTCGACGCCGGCCCAGCGGCTCTTGAGCACGTCACCCTTCGATTCGATGCGGACCAGCCGGTACCACTCTGCGAAGTTCTTGTGCAAGTCCATGAGCGCTACTTTCCAGCCTGCGAGCTACGAAATGGGTTGAGGGGCGCCTGATCGTCATGGCGCTGTTCGGTCTCGTCCCACAGCTCCGCGAGACGTTGCGCATCCACCGCCCGCTGAAAGACCTCGAGGAAGACGGTGTTGGGAGGCAAAGCATCGTCTCCCTCCCGCATCAGCCCGAGCTTCAGCGCGATCTGGTAGCGATCGAGCGTCGGCAGCCGGAGAAAGCGGAACGTGAGCCGCTGCTTGTGATCCTCCGAGTTGGGGGTCGAATCAACGGCCAATGGTGCCGGTGCCGCGACTTGCTCGACGACAGCATGAGCGCCCCCAGCAACTACTGACGCGGGGACGTCGGGGCTCGCAACGGGAACGCGGCGCGGGAACCCGGGCCACTTGTACTCCCGGTATTTCTTGTCGTTATTGGGATCATGTTCCGCGACGAACTTAGTCTCAGCCTGATGCCAGCGCCGGTTGTGCAAGCGAAGCCCGATGTGCTCGTCGTCGCGGCGCTCGATCTCCAGCACGTTGTAGGTGGGGAGCCACGCGGGCTCGCGACGCTCGGGGTGCGTTGCGCCAGCGACCAGGCGGACCTTCTCGTTGATCACGTCCACGCGCTGAGCGTGCTTATGCCCGAAGAGCTGGATGTGAACCCTAGATTTCAGGAGGTCTTCAACAGGGTCTTGGTCGCGGAACCACTCCGGTGGGTGGTGACACAGCGTCAGATGCAGAACGCCTTCTTCACGCCGAACGCCCGCGTAGGCCGTCCCGAGAATCATCTTGCCCTTGTCGTCCTCGGCGTTCGACACGTAGGCGCTGCACAGGCCACGCATACGAATCGTCGTGCCACACGAGAGACGGATGTCACGCTGCCAGAAGGGCTTCTTGTCAGAGACGTCGCACTCATAGGGCTGGGCGAAGACGTTGTACTGCGCCAAGGGGGCGAGCAGCGCGTTCGCCGAACCGGCGTTGGAGAAGTACTCGCGCAGCTTCGCGTCGATTGCGGCCCCATCGAGTCCACGAATCTCCTTGTGGAGCATCTTGGTGATGAGATCTCCGGCGAGTCCTCGGTCGACGTCATGGTTGCCTGGAACGACCGCAACCTTCTGCTCCTCGCATCCCACAGCGTCGCAGACATTGCGCAGCCACTCGGCCGCGTGTTGGTACTCCTCCTTCTTCCCGGCGAAGGCGATGTCGCCCGTGACCAACACACCATTCGCTGCGCCGAGCTTTTTCGTCAGCGCCTTGACGTCGATGAGCAGCTCGTCACGAACGGTCTGATCGACGTCATGCACGTTGCCCGACGAACGGGTGAAGTGGATGTCCGAGAGATGTACGAGGACGAGCTTCTCCATCAATGCTGCTCCTTGTCGTCGCGCTCATTCACGTCCGCGCCGCCAGCACGAACCCACTCGTCCACCGCAGAGAGCTTGAACTTCCAGAGGCGACCGATCTTGTGCGCAGGAAGCTTCCGCGACTAGATCCAACGGTACACAGAGTCTTTCGCAACCCCCAGGTGATTGGCGACGTCGTCGACCGAGGCCCACGGCTCCGTCGTCATCGTGCCTCTCCTGCTATCGTGGGCCTGCACACCCGAGCAGGCTATCTAAGTCGTGCTTTTCGAACAAGACCCAAGCAAAGTCGAAAAGAACCAAAGCCTTGCTACCGCACAAGCACCGGCCACGCCGCGCGCTGCTCGGCCCACATGCCCGCCTGGGCCACGCCCCGAAGCGTGTGCTCGGCTATCGGCTCGGCGCTGTCGACGGCCTCCAGCGCGAGGACGGCGTCCTAGACGTCAGGCGGCAGCATG
The DNA here is from genome assembly GCF_013372595.1 of Myxococcus sp. AM011. Classification (NCBI taxonomy): domain Bacteria; kingdom Pseudomonadati; phylum Myxococcota; class Myxococcia; order Myxococcales; family Myxococcaceae; genus Myxococcus; species Myxococcus sp. AM011. Next base: position 13,335 of record NZ_JABXEM010000188.1, on the reverse strand, counting down.
CGCAGGTCGAGGAGTTGGGTGACCGGGGCACGACGCGTGGGCCTCAGCTTGCGCGCGACAGCGGCGCGGTCGGCGACAGCACCCCGATCGAACTCCTAGCAGGTGGTGAGCAAGAGCGAGCATCTTGACCACTTTGGCGGGCCAACGCACAGGATCCGGATTCGGCGGCGGAGGCGTCTCGGGGAGGGGTAGGCGTGTGCCCCTCGTCGATGACCGGGGAGCGCTCTCGGCGAGGGCCCTCCTCCAAGTCCTCGCCCGTCCACCGGGGCCGCCAGGACGCGAAGACGGAACGTCCATCGCCGAGTTGCCCCAGCAGGTACATGGTGCCGTCCAGGGTGTATCCGGCCAGAGAGATGGTGTCGCCGAAGAGGAGGGTGCCCTCGTCAGGGTGCCGTACCTCCACCAGCCAGGGCTGGCGCAGCAGGGCGGGCGGCGTGTCGAGGAGCGCGTGGAGATCGACCACCGCGGCGTGCCGTGATGCCGCGCCGTACAACTGGTGCACGACGAGATGGTGACGCCCCAGGAGCCCCAGCATCGCGACGTCGATGAGGTTGGGCTCGGACTCCACCGCCTTCCTGCCCCAGACGCTGGCCGCCAGTTCCTCCGCGACCGCCTGCGGGTCACTGCCGCAGGCGAGCGGCACTTCGGCCAGGCGTGGGGCCAACTCGACGAGGAGGTCCGAAATCAGCGTCAGGCTCATGGCCACGCCAAGTCGAGGTGAAGAAGCGGATCCGCGGGCATCTCCACCTTCGCGGTTCGTGCCGCACGGAAGGCCTCACCCACCACGCCGATGTCCAGGGCCGCGCGCGCCTGCCCGTCGAGCCAGTAGCGGCTCTCCGTCTCCGAGCGCAGGAGTGCCTGCACCCAGCCGGCGAGCATCGGCATCTGCTCCTCAACGTTGGAGCGTGGAAGCTTTGCGCCGCGCGCCAGCATCACTCTGAGGAAGCCATGGACGGCACTCGCACGGACGGCGCGCGCGTAGGCGAGCGGCTTGTCGCCGACGGCCTGAAGAGGCGGCACCTCCCGCCCCTCCACTGTGAGGACCACGTGCGGCAGGATGACATGGACACAGCCCGCCTCGAGATGGTCCGCGAGCGCGTCAGCCGCATCACGCCGCTCGGCCGCGCACGCGGCTCGGGCCGAGGTGATGCCGAATCGCTCTTCCAGGACCTGGAGCGTGGGCCCTGTCGTGCGCGGCACCTGCTCGTCCACCCCGAGGACGGTGGCGTGGAAGGCACCATCCGCTTCCGTCACCTCGACATATGCGTCCCGAGCATGCCGGGCACTCGCGACACTTCGGACGCGGTACAGCCCCGGCGTCGTCACCCGCACCGTGGCCGTGCCGCTGCCCTGGCGGTTGAGGTCCGCCGTCCCACGCAACCATCGCACGCGCCACTCAGCGCCCGCGGGCTGGAGCTCAGCGACGCCGCCCCGCCGCTCGTGGACGAAGACCTCCACCGTCAGCTCCCGCCGGCCGTCGGCCTCCTGCTCCACATTCTGCGCCAGCCGCATCCGCATGGGGGCCTCCTCCGACACCAGTAGGCGTCGGGCACTCGGGCGGGGCAATCCCCCAAGGGAGGCAGGCGTCAGAGGGGAACGTGGCGGAAGCAGAATCAGCCAGCAACCCATGCATGGAAAGCTCGCCCCGACCACCCCCCTGCCGGAGTCGGAGGTGTTGAAGGAGTGGGCGGCGTTGGAGGAGTAGGTGGTGTTGGAGGAGTGGGCGGCGTTGGCGGAGTCGGTGGCGTTGGTGAAGTCGCTCGTCCGCGGATTTGATGACCAGGGCTCCACACAACAGGCTGACCATAGGTGTCCAGACAGGTCTTTCCGTCGACCGGACCGAGCCAACTAACACCCTGGACGGACCAAGCATGTCCATTCCTGATGAAGGCGACCCAGCGCATGCCTGTATCAAAAATATGCTCACCATCCTTCATCCAACCCACAAGCTCGCTGTTCTTCGAAAAGAGCGGAGTCATCCGACCTTCCTTTCCGTGAATTAACAGAGGCCGCCGGGAGACAGGAGCCTGAGCGGCCGTATTTGGCTCCCTCTTGCCGGCCTATTATACGGTCGCCTCATCACGAACACGCCACGCCTCTATGCGCTGCGCATCAAGGCGAAGCAGTGATATGTACAAGGTCACCAGGCGCCCTTCCTCGCAAGATTTCGAAGCATTATCGCAATACGAGCTTTTCTGCGGACTTGAAGAGTCCTGGCACCGCATGCTCGATCAGCACGCGCACGCAGCCCCATCGAACTGCATGAATGTACCAAACGGTGCGACGATCAAAGTACGACACCTGTACACCGGCAAGGAGTGGGCGGCAGCGGCCATCCGCATCGAAGACCCGCCACACAGGAGCCCCACTAATCCCCTTCAACTGCGGGTGAGAGGCCTCCTCCCCATCAAATGTGCCGAACGAATCCCTATGAAGGGGAAAACGAATTTCTGTCTTCCCATCATATTCATCACCAACCGGCATCGGTTCAGCCTGTGCCGTGAAGCAAAACTTGTCGCCAGCCAATCCACCCTCCATTCGCGCACTATACTCGGCGGGCCAGCCAGCAACATGGTACCAGGGATATTCGATCTCAGGCTCATCAGGCACAAGGTCAGCCATCGTAACTGGCTTCCAACGCGCACTGACGACACTCGGCGATGCCAGCCGCAGGATCGCCACGTCGTACACGTTTGACCAGCTCCATTTACCAGCCAGAGACACCATCTCCGCATCAACACCTGGAACCAACACAGCAGATTCTGGCGGCTTGGCTTTCTTCTTATCTCCAACAAGGAAGAATTCATCCACGACATGCGCAGCCGTAACCAAGAACCACTCTAGCTCGCATCTAAAGAACCACCCGGTCCCAACTAGCCGAGGGAGTCCTTCAGGTTGCCGGGCGACGAGCGGAACGGAATAGTCGTCCCCAAGTTTCCTAAGTTCCCCCTCAACGCTTCTCAGGCGTTCAAGATGCCCGTCAGCACCCGTTAGAATCTTCATATCGCTCCCTGAACTCAATCACTTCCCTGTGGGCATACCAAGTGCTCCCAGACAGCACTTCATGAAAGGAGACAGGTGTGCACGGTCACCTTCCTCCCTGGGTCAACGAAGCGCGAGGCGTTCTCCTGACACTATGCAGGCCCCGCGGAGGGCTCGACCTGCGGCCGAACTTCTCGAGCGAACAGGTGGAGGTCGAGAGCCTCGTTCAAGCTGAATCGGCCAGAGTACCCACCGAGTGACGCTTCGACTTCCATTGGGTAGAGAAGCCATTCGGACCATTTTGCTCCGAACTTTCGAGCTCGCGCGAGGAGTTCCTCGTCGACGTTGTGCTTGGCAGGATCAATCGTCGTGAGGAACGTGTTGACGTCGATGAGGTGTGCGACGTGCAGCCCCGTGTCCTTCTGAATGTGTTCGTGGACGATCTGGGTGGCCAGGGCTTGATTAAGCTGAGACAGGTCGCCTGCGTTCACCGCGTTGACGAACTGCTCGCGAAACTTATCTACGTTCTTCGTGCTCTTTCGGTACTCGAAGCGGTATCTCCCTGGGGAGACTTTTCGCGCACGAACATCCGTGAGTTTCCACATGAAGTGCGTAGCCTTTCCGACTGGGCATTCCTCGAACGACTTCTTCGCCGTACGGTCAAGGAAATGCCACGCCGCAATAGCGTCGGTAGAGAACGATATCAAAGGGCTGTGATAAGCCGCGTATTCCTCTCCCTTAATATTTTTCCGGTAGCCGACGTGAACAGCAACAAGCTGCTCCAGAGGCCGGTTCAAGTCGGCCAATAAACCCTGGTCGGTGGATTTAGAGAGAAGTCCCTCCGTAACGTAGTGTTCAGCAAAGGTTCGACCCCGGTGCGTTGCGTTCGCATCTTGCGTGACTCGCGACGGCAACGAGTCGCCTCTATAGAGCGTTGGTAGGGACACCACCTCTTCAGGATTCGTCGTCATCCTCGACCTCATCTTCGGACCAGGGGAGCTGCGTCGACCCTATCAGATGGACTATCCTGCCATGTGCAGGATGCCGAAGCAGGCCAGCTCATGTCCCCGCGAGCGCATCGGCCGGCCTTGTTTACCCAGCCGGGTCCCTGCGCCCGTGGATGCACCGCATCATCTCCTGCATAGCCCACAGTCTGCCTGGGCCACGGATGCCCCATCAGTTCCTCCGCAGCTCGCAAGCCACCCCCTCCGGACTTGCTGATGGTGGAGCACACGTGCAGAGCGGGCGTCGACTTCCGCTTGCCGTCAACAGTCCGCCAGGCCCGCGGCCCCCACCTTGTGGAGGCATGGAAGTCCGCCCGTTTAGGACGGCGGCCACGACCGAATTGCGAAGTGGCGTTGGCGGCGATATAGAGAATGGGAAAGGCGGTCGCCTACCGCCTCACCGCACACTGGCCCACCCCCACGGGGCCTGAAAGTGCGGACAAGGGGCCACCAGACCTCGGGCGTTAGCGGTCCAAGCCATGTAGCGCAGGTGGGGGATGCTGCTGCATTGGCTTTGGAGATCGCTATGACCAAGGGAAAGAAGTTCAAGCAGCGCGTGCGCGCCCGGATGGATCGGAACGCCGAGGCCTATCGCACGGCACATCGCCACGAAGATACCTTCGGTAAGCCGCCCGAGGCACCACTCGAAGATACCTCCGGCAATCCGCCCCAGGCACCACTCGAAGGTATCGTCATCAAGTCGCCTCAAACGCCATTCGAGCGTAACCGTCAGATGTTCCGCGAGAAATGCCTCCCAACGTGGAAGGCACTAACGGAATCGCTGTCAGGTGGCCACGATGTGATGTCTTGGCAGACCATCCCCGAGATGGTGAGCGTCCTTACCCGCATCGGAAGGGAGGCCCCGCTGAATCATGTTCTCCACCCAGATGGTGGTGGGCTGGATCTCTCGGGAGCAGTGCTAAGTCACGAAGATGGGTGCATCGAACTCGACTTCGAGGGTACGGCATATGTGGTGCGCCCCAAGTCGCTGAGGCTGGTGATGCCGAACCAGGACCCGCGTCGCGAGTGGGCATACTTCGTACTGGAGACAGGCGGGTTGGCCCCATCAGGCACTTACCCTCAGCCGCCGACGATCCCGCTTGAGTCGGTGGTCGAACTGAGTGCGGGGCGTTACGTCCGGAGCGAGGCGTGGGATGAGGGTGTCTATGGCGAAGACGCCGACGGAAACCCGCTTCGCCTCCCATCTAATGCTCGCCAGCTCCTACGCCATTTTGGGGGCCCTTTCCTCATCGTGGCGAAGGCGTCGACGTATAACGCCCTTGACCGCTACTCTGGTGACCACTCGAAGGTGAGTCCCACTGCGTTCGACAACCTCGTGCAGGAGATGGTGCACAAGCTGCACGCCCACGGCCGCTACGGCAAACCGCATTGGACCTGGGGCTAGGAACATAGGCTGTGGCAGCACGCGGCTCGTCCAGCACGTGCTGTCCAGCACCGGTGGCCGCATCGCGGCTGCGCCCACGCGAAACCGGTCGCTGCGGCATACGTACGTCAAGGCGAGTGACCGCGGCGCGTGGGGGGAGGTGGAGCACCGGGGAGGCAGCATCGGGGCGTACCAAGCTGCTGCTGCGCGCGGCTTGGCCCCGCACCGCCTGCGGAGGCCTGCCCGCGCAGGTCGTGGACGCCGGACGGACGGACCGCGATGGGGCCACGGGAGCCCCCGGACAGGGGCCTGGCTTGTCGCAGGTCCCGCGCGCGCGTCGAAATCATGCGACCTTTACCCACCACCCCATGCTTCGCTCCGCGAGCCCACGCCTACCGCCGCCACGCACTCTCCGTGAAGCGGGGGCGCGGAGTGGATCAGAACCATGGACGGGAGGTCACCCACCGTGTAGTTTGCGGACATTCAATCGGACCCCGATTGAAGGGCTCGCCCAGCCCGGTCTTTGAAACCGCTGGATATTACTCGCCTTTCGGCCCTCAGAGAGTTTGAGTCCTCTCAGAGAAAAGCCGAGAACGAGTTCGCCTAGGGCTTCATTCGGGGAGCTACTTGAAAGGCCCTACCAACTGGTAGGGCCTTTTTTGTTTAACAAGGGCCTCGCGATGACATCGCGGGGCCTTCGTGCTTAAGCCGCTGACTCCCAAGGGATTTTGGCTCGCGGTGCTGAAGAGGGCCCTCTCGGCTCTCAACCCCGCAGAGCGAGATGCCCCCTCTCCTCCAACGCCGATTGGGCTCTCTGGACCGCTCTTTCACCCGTTCTGGGGAGAGAGAGGCCGAGAGTGGTTAACAGTTTTGTTAACCACCGCGGGCAGCCGATTCTGACAATCCCGGGCTTTCGATGTCGTACCTTCCAGGGTTACGCCATTTCCCTCTTTCAGAATGCCGAAATGGGCGACCTGTTAACCGAGAGAGCGAAAAAGGGCTCGCCGTTACTCGGTATTCTCGATTTCGTCGCGCGGCGCAGACTCTCCGAGACGACTTTCAGAAGCTCTTGGCCGAGTCCTCGGTCGACACAGTTTCCTGCCCTTGCCCGCGCGGGGCAGCCGGTTGCGCGGTCGAGCCTCCCGTGAGGCATCCAGAGCATCGAGCCCGCGGCGCATCGAGGTCGCCGAACAGGTCGGCACGGGCTCGGACTCCGCAACGCCCAGTTCTACTGGCTCCGTGAACGCACCAAGCCGATGGCGCAGCATGTTGTCTCTCTCGCCCAATCTGACGCTGCGTCTCTTCCCAACCGAGGGGCGCTCTCTGGTCTTGAGGGCGCCCCCAGGCAAGCCGATGCAATCGGCTCTCATTCAAACCGAAGCGCCACCTCGACCGTCTTCGAGCCCAGAAGCCCCTTCTCTGGAACCACCAGCTTCAGTCCCGCGCCAACCGCAGCCTCCGGCACCTCGAAGGCCGTCTTCACCGTGCGCTTCACACCGGGGTTCAGCTCCGACAGGAGGAGGTCCTTTCGGCCCCCACTCATAGCGAGTGCGGTATTCGCATGAGAAGAGGGCTTGAATTGGCGCCCCTTCGCATCAATGAGAAGAAAGTCATCGCTCACAACGGTGGCCGGAGCGTTGCCCAAGTTCTCGATGACGTACGATACGACGACGAATAGCGCCCCCTCGGAGGCCTCTTCTTTGACGAATTGGTTCCCGACAGACGTGCGCGCCTGGGCCCCGCTGATGATGTAAGCGAAGTCGCCCAGTACGAAGCGATCTCCGACGCGAGTCTGTCGGAGCAAGTCGAGCCGCGCCTGCTCCGCAGGCGCAAGCCGAGTCAGCAATGCGAGACGCTCGTAGCAGTCTCTCTCGTAGGACAAGTATGGCCGCTCGGGCGGCGTTCCACCTCCGCCAGGCACTCTCCATGACGTCGGCCCCTTCGCCTTCGCAGCAATCCGCGCGCGCAGGTATTCGGCATTCTCCCGGTGCAGCACGGCAGCAAGGGCAGTGAAGTCATGCGGGACTGCACCCTTCGCATACGGCGCCCAGAGTCCCTGGTTGGGCTCGCCCTTCACAGCGGCAAGGTGCGCGTCAAAGTTCTTCGTAAAGTCCGCTGGGAGATGCCCCACACGCGCGTAGACGAGAAACAGCTTTATTCCTGCGTCCTTAAGATTCTTCTCCTGGAGCATTCGCCCGAGGTCGACAGGTGCTCCCCCCTCTGTCAGCAACTCCGACACGAACGTGAGAAATAGGTTCAGGTCGGCTCGTGAGCCAGTCCAGACAGCTTGATATGCAGTGTCGGCGGCAAGCTTGGCCTCCAGTTCGGGCACCTCGGCCGCCTTATGGGCTACAGGCGGCGCAGGCTCAGGTGGCAGTGCTGGCACCACCGGAGCGTCATCGCGCCGCGCCTTGGCCGCAGGGGCTTGAGGTGAAGGGGCGGGAGTTTCGCCCTTGGATTCACTCTTACAAGCCGACGTCGCGGCCGTCATGGCGACGAACGCGGCGGCAAGAACACCAGAATGCCGGGGCAGAAGTCGGGACACTGACTGGCTGGCTCTGTTCATGGTGGCACCATACCCCAGAGCCCATAGCCCGCACGGCGAACTGCACGCCAGCCGACGCACGAAGAGCGGCAGCTTCAGATCAGGGCCGGCACCGCTCCGCCCCATGGAAGAACTGCGTGAGCGAGTAGTCCAACAGCGCCTGGCGGGACCGCATTTACCGGCGGGCGCGGAGGAAGGGCAGCCAGCAGCGCTTGCCAACACGCACCTGGGACTCCTCCATCTTCTGCCGCAGCCCCCACGTCCCTCCCAGTCGCCGCACTGGCACGTCCCCCACGTAGGCTCCAGTGGCTCAAAGGCAGGAGGAATGCACCGCGTTCGAAGGCACCGCCAAGCCTCCTGGTCCATACCACTCAGGGGTTAGGCTCGGGCGGCCGGCAGCTCCTCGACGCCCCATGGAGGGCTCGCTACTGTCCGCACGGTGAGCGGCGACTCCTTCAGGCCGCATGGGGAAGGCCCAATGCCTAAGAGGGTCCAGAGCGAGCTGAACGGCAGTGTGTTCGAGGCCTCTGACTTCCGCTGGGCGCTGCTCACCCTCAACCGGGAGCAGATGCTGACCGACGCCGAAATGGCGGCCTCCCCGGCCCAACTGCAAGAGCACGACGGCCTGGCCGCGTGGGCGCGGACCGAGAAGGGTTGGGTGCCCGTCCACGTGCTGAAGCACCAGGAACGGCCCAGTACGAATCACGAAATTGCGATGGACGAATACCGCCGGCTGGCAGGTGCGTACTTCCTGGAGCACTGGGATGAGCGGGAACAGGCATATGCTGCGCTGTCCGAACTGCCCATCTGGTGGGCAAAGCCCGGCTCCCCCGCAGCCGAGAGCAGCGGGCTCATCGGCCTCATGCGTTTCATGGATGGCGAGGAAGCTGGGGAGCGGCGTGGAATCATTGCGCGCCGAGGAGGCAGCGTGGCCGTCATCCAGGAGGATGGTGCGGTCCTCCTCCCAGATGAGGTCGGGCCCCTGTCGCCCCAAGAGAACCACCCGCTGGTGACCGCAGCCAAAGCTGCGGGTTACCAATTCGAGTAGGCGCCTTTCTCCAACGAAGGTGGACTGACACCATGCAAATCCTCACCGCATCCCCCATCCCAGAAGACAGCCGGCGGTACTGGGCCCTCGGTGGCGCGGATGCGGCCTTGGAAGCCGTGGATCGCGACATCAAGTCCGGGACCCTCTCCATCCCACATGCAGCCTACGTCCTTTCGACGGTGCCACTCGTGGCCCTCGAAGAAGCAGCCCGACGCACCGGCCATCGGCGTCTTCGTGATGCCATCGACGATGCTGCTTACCAGGAGGCCTTGTACGTGGCCCTGTCGTTTCACCCAGAGCTGGAGTCGACACTCAGCCGCGGCGCCATTCAGTACTGGTTGCGACTGGCATGGGAGGATGGGGGCCGAGACACCCGCTCTGTGCCTCCGACGTTGGCCGCCCAACTACGCACCATGGAGCTGCACGGGTACCGGACGGATGATCTCCGACTTCCGCACCGAGGACTCCACCTCGCCGTTCCACCAGAGGCCGGCCTTGAGCTGTCCGATAGCAATCGGGTGAAGTGGACGGCGACCGACCTCCTCATCGTCGAAGAGTCGGAGCCGCACCTTTGGCGCCTGTGTATCGAGGCGCTCACGAGCGAGGGGCGGTCCGCACATGTCCTAACGATGCACCTGCCACCGGGGATGTCTCTGGATGCCGCCGTGGCACAGCACGAGGCGAAGGCTGCTCCAGGCTTTGACTGGCGCCCGCTGTGGACATGGGCCCTTGGGGCGGTGCTGTCACTGACGCCGCCCGCCTCAAGGGCCTAGCAGGCTGCTGGAAAACTCTGGTGCGGGGTCGGCCCCCCGCATCGGAACATGCGCTCCTCCTGAGTCAGGGCCGGTACCGCTCCGCCTCATGGAAGAACTGCGTGAGCGAGTAGTCCAGCAGCGACTGGCAGGACTGCATGTACCGGCGGGCCCGGAGGAAGGGCAGCCAGACGCGCTTGCCGACACGCACCTGGGACTCTTCCATCTTCTGCCGCAGCACCCACGTTCCTCCCAACCGCCGCACCAGCACGTCCCCCAGATAGGCTCCGAGCGCCGGTGCAGTGTGTCCATCAATGAGTTTCCGCTCGTATCTCTCTGGGAAGTCTTCCCGCCAAAAGAAGAAGTCGAGGTCCGTGAGAGAGTCGGCCGTCTCGTCCATGATAGAGGGCACCTTCGTGTGCAGCCCAGCCACGAGACCTTCGGACAAGTCTCCGTAGGATTCGAGAATGCGCTCCGGATTCTCCACGTCCGAGGGAAGAGCGACCGGCAGCCACTCTTCCGGCTCAGGAGGCCGGAAGGCGTTGAGTTCGGCAATCTTCCGTTGCCGCTCGCTGATGGAGAACTCGTCTGGCAGCCGCGAGAGGAATGGCGCCACGTCAGGGTGGAAGCGCGGCTCGACGGGTACGAGTGCGGCGCTGCGCTCCCGCAGCGTTCGCAACACCGTATCGAAGTCGAGGTCCGGCCGCAGGTGGAGGTGGGCTCGGGCCTGCGCCACGCGCGCATTCTCACTCGCGAACTCGGCGGCAGTGGGCCAGAGCACCAGGAGGATAGAGCCGTTGGGAAGCTCCTCTACGAGATGCGCAGGCGTCGAGAGCATCCGCTCGCGACCTACGCTCTCTATGAGCTTGGGACCAAAGACATTCAGCCAGCACAATTCATAGATCTTGTCGAACCCATCCCGCTTCCACGTCTCATCGTCGCGGCCGAAGGCGGGAGACGCGGTGAGTCCTCGGTCGGCAAGGCTGTGCGCTGAGGCATAATCCGAAGGATACCGGGAGGCCCAAGCACGAGCTGCAGCTACAAAGCTGCGGCTAGTCTCTACCTCGGCAAAAAATGAGAGCGGTTGAATGCTGATATTGATGCTCAAGCTGGCCTGTTCGTCCATCGGTCCGAGATTGAGCACCATCGACACACTGGGATCCTCCGACCGGAAAAGCCCGATGATCGTTCCATAGTCCGCGCGCCGCTCCTCCAGCGCGCGCCACACAGCTTCCCTAGAGTATTTCCGCTTGCGGCTAGTTTTGACGATGCTCGGCATCCACCCGCCTGCGCATTGTTCAAGCGCATCAAGGAGTGGTGCCACTTCGTTCTCCAGCCCGTTCCTTGGGTCGTAGGCTCCAGTAAAGGAGAAGTGCAGGCTATCTACCTTGCTCAAGTCTCGCAGCGTCGGCACCCTCATTGAGACAGCACCTCCACGCCCTTAACGTTTCTCTTCACCGAATCCACTGCGGCGTCCCACATCGCTCCGTCCTTGGGCAAAAGCTTCTGCCGCTCATAGACAAGGCGAACTCGCTTCACAGTCGCCTGCTGTCGCATACCATCCCGAAGAATTTTCAGCGTTCCACCGTAGTATTTCATCGCATTGCTCGCATCCGTATTCACCTGCACCTCCAGCGCCTCCCAATCCAGGCGGCTGAGGTTTCGGCTCTTGAAGCTGAACGTCTCCACCCGAGGTGACTGGCCCGGTGGGGGACGTTCCTCGATGACGAGGACGTCGGCGTACCGGAAATCCACCTTCGACACACCCACGTGCGTCTCGATTCGAGGCTGTTCGAAGTCCTTGAGCCATGCCCGCTCAGCCCGCGGCTTCGCCGCATCCTCCTCCAGGATGGCGATCATGGTCCTCTCGAAAGCCATGCCCCGCGCATAGTAGGCGCGCATCCCCTGGTAGCCCTCCCACTTCAGAGGGCCCTTAACGGCGTCACCGTCCCGAATCTCCTTCAGCCGCCTCTTGCGGTAGGCAACGTACTCCTGCCAGAGCGGCGCCCCCTGCTCGACTCCCGGTGGTGGCTCCTCGAGCTTCGGCGCCTGCTCCTTCAGCAGCTTCACGTCCTTCGGAAGCCGTGGACCCGAAGACTCCAGCTCCGCCAGGAACAGCTTCGCCTTCGCGGCCTCCGCAGCGCCCACCTTGGCGTCCTGGGCGAAGAGGTCCAGGTTGTCGAATTGCCGCCTTGCCGCCGAAGACCGGGCGGGCTCGCGATTCACCCCTTCCCTCGTCGTTGCAGCCTTGGAGGACTCGCGGCTGGCCGCCTGCGACTCTGCGGCGGACACCTCGGCGTTCTGCTCGAAGAGGTCCAGGTTGACGGGCCGCTTCCCTGCGGAGCCCCTGCTGGCCACGGACTGGGCGGACTCGCGACTCGCCGCCTCCATCAGCACCGCCTGCGCCTTCGCGGGGTTTCCGCGCGCCTCATACAGCACCAGCAGGCCCGCCTCGCCCCACTCGGCGACCACCAGCGCGCCCTCGCGGGTCGCCTGGAAGCAGCGCAGCAAATCGCGCGCGGCTGTGATGCCGAGTTGCTCCTCCAGCCGCGCCATCAGCGCCTTCATGCCGGCCACGTCGAGCGCCGGCATCTGGAGCCGCCGCAGCCCGCCGCGCGACTCCACCAGGGCCCGAGCGCCCTTGCTCCCGGCGTACACCGCCACCGCCAGCGCGGCCGGCGCCAGTTCGCGCGTGGCCTGCTCGTACTTGCCCTGCGCCAGCGAGTACGCCCCGTGCCCCGTCCCGGCCACCAGGTGGTAGAAGCCCACCGGCACACCGAAAGTGAGGTGGTCAAAGGCTCCCGCCGAGACGCTTCCCGGCGAGTAGTGCCTCTCCATCAGGGCCTTCTCCACCTCGTCGATGGCTGCTTGGTAGGGCGACGGCATCTGCCCGCGCATCGCCATGAGCTCTGTGTACCGGGCCTCACCGCTCACCAGGGTGCTGGAGAGCATGTCGCGGCCCGCACGCCCCAGCCCCCGCAGCACGTCGCGGCCCTGTTCACCTCGCTCCGGGAAGCCTTCCAGCGCCAAGCCCCGCCGCTTCAGCTCCTCGCGGACGGCAGCCATGGCGCCCAGCGTCTCGCCCAGTTGCTTGTCGCGGGCCAGCCGCTGCACCACCTCACGCAGCTCGTCGTCGAAGGCCGAGTGGAGAACGAAGAGGGCGAACACCTCGGCATACGGCACGCCGTACTTCTCCACTGAGGTGACGATGAAGTCGGCGCGCTTGCGACTGAGGACGGCCGAGGCTTGTTCGTCCAAGGGCCCCAGGGCCCCCAGGCGGACAGAGTCCCAGGGGAAGAGGGACTCCACCACCGCGGCCATGTCCACCCCGCGCTGCATGGCCACGAACTCCGCGGGCGAGGCACACACCAGGAATGGCGCCAGCACCTCCCGGCTGTGGCTCAGGCGGGGCCAGCCCGAGGGCAAGGCCTTGCCGCCACAGGCGAAGACCCCGCGCTCAACGGCCGCGCTTCGCGCTCCCTCCCTGTCGACAACCACCCCCTGGAGCCCGCGTCGCAGACCCATCGGCCCTATCTCGGGCGGCCCATCCGCGGAGCCTGACTCCTCCCCCCGATACACACCTGCCGCCGCACTCCTCGCCGCATGGGTGGGCACTGAGA
>NZ_JABXEM010000187.1:0-23534 GCF_013372595.1 Myxococcus sp. AM011 | reverse complement strand
CCCCCACGTCCCCCTCATCGCCGTGGCCGAGTGCTACCGCAGCACGCGTCAGGTCGCCTTCGTCCGCGCGCTCGTGCACCAGGGTGACAAGAGCAACCCGGTGGCCTCCGCGCAGGGCACCTTCATGCGGCTGGAGGAATGACATGAGCGACGCCAAGTCCCCCTCCGTCCTCGCCGAGCTGGTGCACCAGGTGCGCAAGACGCGCGAGTACGGCCGGCTCACCGACGCCATCCCCTACACGCGCTTCATGGGCATCGGCGTGGAGAACCTGGCCGGGGAGATGCTCTGCCGGATGCGCTACACGCCCAAGCTCATCGGCAACAGCTTCATCCCCGCGCTGCACGGCGGCACGCTGGGCGCGCTGCTGGAGTCCTCCGCCATCTTCGAGCTGCTGCTCCAGACGGAGACGCCGCGCGTGCCCAAGGTCATCTCCGTCACCGTGGACTTCCTGCGCTCGGGCAAGGCGCAGGACACCTTCGCGCGCGCCTTCATCACCCGCCAGGGACGTCGCGTGGCCAACGTCCGCGTCGAGGCCTGGCAGGACGACCGCACCCGTCCCATCGCCAGCGCGCACGCCCTGTTCCTGCTCGCGGAGCCCTGACACCGACGGCGGGGAGGGACCCACCGGGGACGGAGCCCCTGTCCGCTCCCCTGGTGTGCCCTGGCCACCGGTGCTTCGTCATCGCCACCTTGCCACCGGGATGTCCACATCCGGGAGGCTGGCGATGATGCGATGGAACGGTTGGATGCTGGTGGGCGCGCTCATGCTGGGCGGCGCCGCGGGAGCGCAGGACAACCAGGGCGCGAAGGCGTCGGACACGCCGACGACACAGAGCGACGGCACCGGCGACAGTCAGGGCATGATTCGCATGGGCGAGGGAGATGCCGTCGACCACGCCGAGGACATCCAGAAGGACCCGAGCGCCTGGCCCGGCACCGGCGGCGCGGGCCAGCCCGACGCGCAGGCCGCGAAGTGGATGCGCGAGGGCCTGATGCCCATCCCCACCGAGGAGAAGGCCTTCCTGGAGGAGCTGCACCACGCCAACCAGATGGAGGTGCAGATGGGGAAGCTGGCGCAGAAGAACGGCACCTCCCAGGCCGTGAAGGACTTCGGCGCCCGCATGGAGCGCGAGCACGGCAAGGCGGACGAGAACCTGCTCGCGTACGCGAAGACGAAGAAGCTCCAGCTCGGTGAGCCGAAGGCGGACTCGTCACTCGCCAAGACGATGCAGAGCGCGGAGAGCGCGACGATGGAGAAGCTGCAGGCGCTCCAGGGCCCCGCGTTCGACCGCGCCTATCTGGCCGCCATGGTGGGCGACCATGACGTGGACATCGCCAAGGTGATGGCCGGGCAACAGCAGTTCGCCGACAACACCGCGCTGAAGGCGATGCTCGACAACCTGCTGCCCCAGCTCCAGCAGCACCGGCTGAGCGCGTATCGGCTGCTGGGCCAGGAGACGCCGCGACAGGCTCGACAGGCTCCGCGCGGCGGTCGCTGAGCCCCCAAAGCGCGTCCGGGGTGAACGCACCCGCGTTCCCCTGCTACGCGGGACATCGGGGATGTACCGAGAGACGCGGGACATCGGGTGGATGGGGATTGTGGGCATGGCGAGTGCAAACTCCGGCCCCTCTCCCCGTTTCATTCCGGAGCCCTGGCCCCATGTCCGAAACGTCGCGTCCCAACATCCTCCTGCTGACGGTGGATCAACTCATGTTCCCCCGGTTCGCCTACGGCCCCGAGGGAGGGTTCCTGCCGGGCATCAAGGACATCCTCGGCTTCATCGACGAGGGCGGGGACGACAACCCCTACCAGAAGTTCTTCCCCGGCTTCACCGCGCTGCGGAAGAACGCCGCCATCTTCCGCAACCACACCATCGCCACCTCGGCCTGCATCCCCAGCCGCGCCGCCATCTACACGGGCCAATACGGCACGCGCACCGGCGTCACGCAGACGGATGGCCTGTTCAAGAGCGGCGACGCCGCGGCGTTCCCCTGGCTGGAGCCCGACGGGATTCCCACCATCGGCCACTGGTTCCAGAAGGCCGGCTACCACACGCACTACTTCGGCAAGTGGCACGTCAGCAATCCACCGGACCACTCGCTGAAGGAGTACGGCTTCGATGACTGGGAGCTGTCCTATCCGGAGCCGCACGGCTCCTCCGTCAACAACCTGGGGACGTTCCGCGACATGGGCTTCGCGGACCTGGCCTGTACCTTCCTGCGCAGGATGGCGCTGGGTCAGCCCTACAACCGCGCGCTCGCCCAGCAGTCCTATTCGGCGCCGCTCGCCGCCGGGCCCTCCACCACGCCGCAGCCGTGGCTCGCCGTCGCGTCCTTCACCAACCCCCACGACATCGCGACGTATCCCATCCTGCCCCGGCAGATGGACTCCGAATCCCGCCCGCTGGGTCCGCTGCACGTGCCGTCACAGACAGCGCGCTCCGTGACTCCCGTCGCGGGCAGCCTCTCCATCCTCCTCAACCCCCAGGACTTTCCGCAGGAGAACGCGCACCTGCCTCCCAACGTGCACGACTCGCTCGTCAACAAGCCGAGCTGCCAGCGCGACTACGCGTACAAGATGGGCCTGGCGCTCGCGGCCAAGACGGGGCTCGTCCTGCATCAGGCGAACGAGAACATCGACGCCGTCTCCGTCACCCTCAACTCGGGCATCCCCTTCCAGCTCACGGCGGCCCCGGATGTGTCCACGCTGCGCTTCGTGCAGTACTACACGTGGCTCATCCACGTGGTGGACGCGCACATCGCCCAGGTGCTGAAGACGCTGGACGAGAGCGGCCTGCGCGAGAGCACCCTCGTGATGTTCCTCTCCGACCACGGTGAGTACGCCGGCGCGCATGGCTACCTGATGGAGAAGTGGCACACCGCCTATCAGGAGGCGCTGCACGTGCCGCTCGTCGTCCAGTTCCCTCCGAAGAAGGACGTCGCGCCGACGACTCGGCAGATTGAAGCGCTCAGCAGCCACGTGGACGTGCTGCCCACGCTCCTGGGACTCGCGGACATCAAGGGCGTGGAGCTCGACGCGATTCGCACGGACTTGCGGCTGCACCGCCCGGTACCTCCTTTCGTCGGCGCGGACTTGAGCCCGCTGGCGCGCGGAGAGACCACCACCGTGACGGAGCCGGACGGCACACCCCGCGCCGGAGTGCTCTTCATCACCGACGACGAGATTACGGAGACGCTGCCTCACACCGGCGACCCGCACCAGGCGCACGACGATGCGCTGTTCAACGTGTTCTCGCGCGCCGTCGACGCCCTGCGCGAAGGCACCACGAAGGCGGGGAAGGTGCCGGAGCTCAGGCCCGGCGCGGTGTGCCAGCCGAACCATGTCCGGTGCGTGCGCACGCCGCGCTGGAAGCTGTCGAGGACGTGGGACCCGTCGGGCGAGTACGCCGACCAGTGGGAGCTCTACGACCTCCAGAACGACGCACTGGAGCTGGAGAACCTGCTCGTGTTCGACGGGGCGTTCCCCACGGTCATCTCCACGCTGCCCAAGGGACTGACCCACGACGAGGTCGAAACCGCCGCGCGCGAGACGCACGCCCTGCTCGGGAAGTACGAGACGGAGAAGCTGTCTCCCTGGCCCGCGTAGTCGCGAGGCCGTGGTGACGGTGAAGCCCGCATGTCCACCGAGGACATGCGGGCTTTCTTGCGTGAGCGCGGTCTACTTCTTCTTCGCCGCGCCTTCCGTCACCACGACGGTGTACGCGAGTCGCTCGCCGTTGCGCTTCCACACCAGCATCGTCGTGGTGCCCGCCACCTTGCCGGTGACTTCAATCTTCCCCTTGCCCAGGGTCTTCACTTCCGCTGTCTCGGGGTCTCCCAGCGCCAGCCGCGACAGGCCCTCCATGTCGAGCACGCGCTGCTCGCCCGCCTTGAGTTCGATGCGCTCCTCCGCCGCCGCGCTCGTGCCCACCAACGCCAGCGCCATCAGCGAGAGTCCCACCAGTCCGTTCCGCATGCGGTGTGTCCCTTCCTTGGGTGAGTCGAGGCGCGTGTTCGCTACGCCTCACTTCAGTGACACCCGGCGCCACCCCATGTCGCACGCGCACCCCTCAATCGCCTCCCTGCCGGTGCACGGAAGGCTTTCATTGTTACAGCGCGGGGCTCCTTTTCTACAGGGTCTCCCTTACGTCGCGAGTCTGGGTGCGCGGCTCGCTTCACCCTGGAGTGCGCGGTGGATGCTCGCCCGAAGACGCGCTTTCGCGCCATGGGCCAGTGTCCCCGGTGGACGGTGGACTGTTCACACGGATGCGCGCGCCTCGGCATGTACCCTGCTTTCCCCCGCAGGGCATCCGTTCCGGAGGACAGGACGATGAGCGAGCGCGCCCAGGCCCAGTTGAGAGCGTTGAAGGAAGCCGCGCAGTTGCTGTTCTCCCAGGGGCGATACGCCGAATGCGCGGAGGTCCATTCGCGCATCCTCCGCATGGTGCCCAAGGACCCGAACGCGCGAGTGCGTCACGCGGAAATCTGTCGTCGCGCGGGGGACCGACAGGCCGCCATCGCGTCGTATCGCACGGCGGCGGAGCTGCTGCTCGCGCAGGGCTGTGAGGCTCGGGCCCGCGCTTCCTTGAGTGCGGCGCTGGAGTTGGACCCGAGGGACCCGGTGCTCATCTCGGACTTCACGCGCATGGGGCAGGCGGCGCGGCCACCGTCGACCGCGTTGGAGGACGAGCGGCTCTACAGTCACGTCACGGTGAGCGAGGCGCCGGTGGTGGTGGCTCCGCGCACGGAAGCTCGCGTGAAGACGCCTCCTCCTCCGCCTCCTCCGTTCGTGCTGCGTGCCGCGGAAGAGACGCGTGCATCGGGGCCATTGCCCTCGGCGCCGGCCATTGCTCCGGTGAAGGTGAAGCCACCGGGGCCCGTGACCCGGGCGCCCGTGCCCGACTCACCGTCGATGCCAAGCTCGTTCCCGCCTCGCGGTGCTGTCGCGCCACGCCAGGTGGAAGCGCCGCGTGAAGTGGCCCTTCCCGTGGTGAAGGGGACGCTGGTTCTGGAGCAGACCCCCGCGGCTCCATGTCCGAGTGTGTCCGTGGCTCCTTCTCAGGCACCGCGCACGACCGCGACCTTGTCTCCGGCCCAGGCACTCCATGCCACGGCGAGCACGACCGCACCCGCGCCTCGCGAGCTGCCCAAGGTGGAGGTGAGCGCGAGTCTCTGGACCACGGGGGCACCCGTGACGGTGACGCCGGTGACGAACTATCGGCCCGAGCTTCGGTGGCTGAACCCCAACACCGTGGCCCTGAGGGCCTCGCCCCAGTCTCACTGGGTCATCATCCGCGCGGACGGGCCCTTGTCCTTGAGCCGCATGGAGTCACTGCCCGTGCCCGCTCGCGACGTGCCCTCACCAGCGCCCGTCGCCGCCATCGAGGACAGCTCACCCCTCATCGCGCACTGAGGAACACGCGCCTCCATCCTCCGGGGCGCGGGCCATGCGTCCGCGTCTCTCACGGCGGCTTCGAGGTCTCCGAGGTGACTCGAGGCCCACTCTGTTCCGGTATCTGGCGTGAGGCGTCACCGAGTCCCACGACGACACCGTCTCCGGTGAGCGTGTGGCCGAGCACCTCTGCTCACCGTCGAACAACGCCGGGTGAAAGAGAACGCGCTCCAACCCATGGGCCCGCGCATCCTCGCCCACCGTCGCTGACACGTACCGCCTGGCGGAGCGCCTCCACGACACGGAGGCGCCTCCAGCCTTCAGTCTTCACTCCAGGACTCGCGCCGCGCGCGGACTACATCGGCACGGACTTCTTCGGGTCGAAGCGCTTCTTCTCGTGCGTCGCCGGAGGCTGTGCGGCCTTCTCCTGCTCCTCCGTCTTCGCCGGCTCCGGCTCGCGGCTCTCCAGCACCGGGGCCTCCGCCTTCTCCTCCGGCATCTGCGCCTTCACCGGCGCCTCGCAGTGCCCACCCTTGCGGTTGGGATGGCAGTGCCGAATCCCATACACGTGGTGACAACCGCACGCGTCGACGCGCTTCTTCGCGCAGATCGACGGATTGAACACCGGCCCCGCCAACGAATCCGCCGGCACCGCCTGCAACGCCACCGCCAGGAACATCCCACCGAGGAAACCCATCGCCCACCCCCTGCCTGGATAGGAGATGGATGGGCCTGGAGCCGGAATGCGGCAAGTCCTTCGCAGATCCAATTCCCGCGCTTCGCACGCGAGCCGACTTTCGGTCGACCGTCCGGGTGTGCGCGCCAGGCCTCGGGGCCCCCACGAGAATGCGTTGCCGACGTCGGGACGGCAACAGCACCCACCCTCCACCCTCGTCCCCAGGTCCGGGGCGGCCGCCACCCACGCACCGCGTCGCGCCCTTGCGCAAACGCCCGTTCTCCGAGGGAAAACCTCGGGAATTCGCTCGCTTTCCCGCCCGCTCTCCCAGCATCCTCGGAGCCTCGGGCGAACCCGGGCGCGACGGTCAGCTTCTTTCGGACGCTCCCGTCCCTCGCGCGTGTTCACCCCTGTCCAGGGGCGTCAGGGGAGGCAATGCCATGAGCTGGAAGCAGCGGTTGGAGAAGACGGCCGAAGGTCACTACGTCCTTCCGAAGACCAAGAGCATGAAGGTCGACGCGGACCTCTTCCTGTCCGACAAGCTCCTGTGGGGCGAGGGCCCCGAGATGCCCGGCCTGGAGGACGCCGTTTTCGATCAGGTGGTCAACGCCGCGTCCTTCCCCGGCGTCACCCGCGTCGCCGTCACCCCGGACTGTCACGTGGGCTACGGCGTCCCCATCGGCACCGTGGTGGAGACGGACGGCATCCTCCTCCCCACCGCCGCCGGCTACGACATCGGCTGCGGCATGGTGCAGTTGCAGACGTCCCTCAACGCCGAGGACGTGGCGGACCCCGCGAAGCGTCGCCAGTGGATTGAGCAAGTGACTCGCCGCATCGCCGTGGGCGTGGGCGCCAGTCGCGTGCAGGCGCAGCGCAAGGTGTCCGACCGCGCTTTCGCGGAAGTCGTCCGCCACGGCGCCAAGGCCCTGGGCCGCGGCTCCGCCGTCACCGAGCGCGACTTCATCCCCGTGGAGGACGACCGGGTGGACATCCCCGAGCGGGCCTATGAGAAGCGCGGCCAGTTGGGCAGCCTGGGCGGCGGCAACCACTTCACCGAGATGCAGGTGGATGAAGAGGGCCGCGTCTGGGTGATGCTCCACACCGGCAGCCGGGGCTTCGGGTGGAACATCGCCAAGACGTTCTTCGTCAAGGGCGCCGCCCAGTTGGGACTCAAGAGCCGCAGCGAGGACTTCGTCTGGCTCGACGCCGACAGCCCGATGGGCCGCGAGTACTGGAACCTGCACAACATGGCGGCCAACTTCGCCGTGGCCAACCGGCTCATCATCGGTGAGGCCGTGTGCGCCGCGCTGGAGGACGTCTTCGGCGGCACCGCGAGCGTCTATTACGAGATTTCCCACAACCTCATCCAGAAGGAGGCCGGGAAGTTCGTCGCCCGCAAGGGCGCCACGCGCGCGTTCCCCGCGGGCCACCCCGCGCTCAAGCGCACCACGTGGGAGGGCACCGGTCACCCCATCCTGATTCCGGGCTCCATGGAGACCGGCAGCGCCATCCTGTTCGCCGAGGAGGGCGCGTCCAAGTCCATCTACTCGGTGAACCACGGCTCCGGCCGGCGCCTGTCCCGAGGCGAGGCCCGGCGCGTGCTGAACCAGGGCGCCACCGACGCGCGGATGGCGGAGTCCGGCATCATCCTCAACACCCGGCAGACGCCACTCGACGAGTCCGGCCCCTGCTACAAGAACCTGGATGACGTGCTGGAGACGGTGGAGATGGCGGGGCTCGCCCGCATCGCCAAGCGCCTCAAGCCCGTGGCCTGCATCAAGGGCGCGGATTGACCCACACGCGAGTGGGACGTGGACTTCCCGGGGAGCCTGCTACAGTGGCGCCCCTCTGGAGTCCCAAGAATGACCTCGCCGCCCCCTGCCGCCCGCGTCCCCCCGTCGGGCCCCCGTGAGGCCGAGCTGGCTCGCGCCGAGAGCGAGCTGTCCGCCCAGGAGTCCCGCCTCGCGGAGCAGGTGACGCGCGCCCTCGCCGACACCGCCGCCCTCGCCTCCCGGCTGGATGGCGTGCGCGCCGCGCTGGCCCGGGCCCACCAGGAACCCGACGCCGACCCGCAGGTGGGTGAGCAGGCATCCAGGCTCCAGGCCGCTCGCGTGCCCTCGTTGGACGTGGAGGCCGCGCGCGAGAAGGCGCTGGAGGCACGCGAGAAGGCGTTGGAAGCACGCAAGCGGATGGGGACGGAGGTGCAGGCCGCGCTGCGCATCCAGCAGGAACAGACTGCGCAGGTGGCTCGCGCGGTGGCGGACGCGGAGGCCGCGCTGAAGCAGCAGGTGGAGTCCTCCGCGGCCAGGACGCGGGCCCGCCAGGAAGCCGCCGCTCGCGCGCGTCAGGCGGAGCTGGCGCAGGCCGCCGCCACGGTGAAGACGCAGGGACAGCCGCACGAGGCCCCCTCGCGCGCCTCGGACAGCGCGGAGGCCCGGCGCAACGGGCGGGTGCGGATGCACACGTCCATCGACATGCGCAGCGACTCCAACTTCTTCACCGGCTTCTCGATGGACATCAGCGAGGGCGGCGTCTTCATCGCCACGGTGGACGCGGTGCCACGCGGCACGCAGGTGGAGCTGGACTTCACGCTGCCGGGCGGCCGGCCCATCAAGGTGACGGGCGTGGTGCGCTGGGTGCGCGAGTCCAATCCCCGCATGCCGGACCTGATGCCGGGCGTGGGCGTGCAGTTCACCGGACTGCCGCATGAGGTGGCCTCCGTCATCTCCTCGTTCGTCACCACGAGAGACCCCATGTTCTATCCAGACTGAAGCCTGACGCGCTTCGTCGGGTAGTCGACCCAACCTCGCGCCCGGTTGTCCATGAGCGGCGTTGGCGGACTCAAAAAGACAGACATCCGGACCGGGGCTCGGGCATGGTGGCTCGCGGACTTCGCGTCCCCACAGGAGAACTCCACGGTATGAGTGCGCCCACCCGAAGCCCCACCGCCAGCAGTGCCCGTCCTCCCCGCTGGGACTCCGGCCGCCGCGACGATTCCCCCACCGGAGAGGCCTCCACCAACGAGGTGAGCACCGACGTGGCGCCGCCCTCCGTGGACAAGGTCAACCTGGCCCAGAAGCTGGCCCTGTTCTCCGAGCACTGGTCTCCGAAAGTCGTGGGTGAGCTGAACGGCCAGCACGTCCGGCTGGCGAAGCTCCTGGGCCCCTTCACCTGGCACCACCACGAGAACGAGGACGAGATGTTCCTCGTCCTGCACGGCCGGCTGCGCATGGAGATGCGCGAGCGCACCGTGGACGTGGAGCCCGGGGAGTTCATCATCATCCCCCGAGGCGTGGAGCACCGGCCCGTCGCGGAGGAGGAGGTCCATGTCCTCCTCTTCGAGCCAGCCGCCACCCTCAACACCGGCAACGTCCGCGAAGAGCGCACGGCCGATACGATGGAGAAGCTCTAGCCCCCGTCAGCAGGGGCAGGCGCCGGCTCGCCCGTGTCGTCCTCCCGCTCCGCGCCCAGCTCCATCAAGGGCAGCTCCACCGTGAAGGTGGAGCCTTCGCCCGGCGTGCTGTCCACTCGGACGGAGCCCGCGTGCGCGTCCACCAGCTGGCGGACGATGTAGAGCCCCAGCCCGAAGCCCGCATGCCGGCCCGCCGAGGGCACCCGCGCGAAGCGGTCGAAGATGAGCCGCTGCGCCTCCGGAGCAATGCCCTCGCCGAAGTCCCGCACCACCAGCCGCGCCCGCGCCAGGCCCGCGCGCTCCACCCGCACAATCACCGGCCGGCCCGCGCCGAACTTCAGCGCGTTGGACACCAGGTTCGTCACCACCCGGTCCAACCGCAGCCGGTCCCACTGCCCCACCAGCCCCAGCTCCGCGTCGAAGACGAGCTTGCTGCCCACCTCCGTCGCGTGCGCGGCGAAGCGCTCCACCACCTCGTGCGCCAGGTCCGCCAGGTCCACCGGCGCCACGTCCAGCACCAGGCGCCCCGCGGACAGCCGTGACAAATCCAGCAGGTTGAGCAGCAACTGCCCCAACCGCTGCGTCTGCTTCAGCGCCGTGCCCAGCCCGTCCCGCACCTTCTCCCGCTCCACCGAGAGGTCCGTGCGCAAGAGCTTGCGCAGCAGCAACTGGAGCGTGTTGAGCGGATTGCCCAGGTCATGCGCCGCCACGCCGATGAGCTCCACCGCCTCGCGCGCCTCGCGCAAGAGCCGCGCGTTGTCCAGCGCCAGCGCCGCGCGCCCCGCCAGCTCCTCCATGAAGACCTGGTCCGCGAGCGTCAGCCGCCGCTCCGGCAGCGACATCAGCAGCACCAGCACCCCCTGCGTCCGCCCCCCCGCGCGCAGCGGCACCGACAAGGACGAGCGCACCCCCACCTGCTCCATCAGCCGCAAGTGCTCCGCGTCCGCCGCCGCCTGCGCCAGCATCTCCGGCGACACGTCCTCCACCCACTGGGAGCGCCCCGTGCGCATCACCTGCCAGAGCCCCTGGGGCGCGTCCGTCGGGGGCGTGTAGCGCCGCACCGACTCCCACAGCCACGCCTCCTTCCGTGCCTCCGCGTGCTTCACCGCCCGGGGCCTCAACTGCCCGGACGGCGTGAGCATGTACAGGAGGCACCCGTCCGCCACCTCCGGCACCATCATCCGCGCCAGCTCCGCCACCATCTCGTCCGGGTCCAGGTACTGCTGGAACATCCGGCCCGCCTCCGCGAACAACCGCTGCGTGCGCTCGGCGCGCTGCCGCTCGGTGATGTCGCGCGTCACCGCCGCGTAGCCCCGCACCTCGCCGTCGTCATCCAGCAGCGTGTTGATGAGCGCCTCCGCGAAGAAGTGCGTGCCGTCCTTGCGCGTGCGCCACCCCTCCGTGCGCAGCCGCCCGTCCCGCCGCGCGCGCGCCAGTTCCTTCTCCGGCAACCCCAGCTCCACCGCCTCCGGCGGGTAGAAGCGGTCCACCGGCTCGCCCACCACTTCCGCCGCTTGATAGCCGGTGATGCGCGTGGCCCCCGGGTTCCAGCTCGCCACCCGGCCCCGCTCGTCCAGGAGCAGGAGCGCGTAGTCCTGCACGCCCTCGACGAGCAACTGGAAGCGCTTCGTGCTGGCCTCGGCCTCCTCGCGCAAGGGGCCCAGCCGCCGCAACAACACCCACGCCAGCACCCCGGCCAGCGCCAGCCCCAGGCTCGCCGCGATCAACGTGAGCACCAGGACGCGCTCGTCCACCTCCACCGCCGACTGGATGCCCAGCGCGAGCCGCTCCTCCACGCTCGCGCACAGCTGCTGGAGCGCTTCATAGGCACGCAGGCGCGTGTCCCCCACCCGCTCCTCGAAGAGCACCTCCAGTCGCTCGCGGGGAACGCGGTTGGAATGCGCCACCACCATCTCCCGCACGGCCTGCTCGTGCTCCTGCTCCGCGCGCATCGCGGACTCCAGGAGCGACTCCGCGGGCTCCGTGTCCAGCCGGGACTTCAGCCGCTCATGGATGGCGATGAAGCGCTCGCGCGACGCCACCATCTCCTCGGCGAAGAGCGCGTCGCCCGACAGCGCATAGCCCCGCTCGCTGGACACCTTGTCGCTGAAGGCCCGGCGCAGGCGCTCCACCTCCAGCAGGTCCATGGACAGCTCGAGCAGGCTCGCCTTGTGGGTGGAGCGCACCGACAACAGCGACACCGCCGACGTCACCGCCAGCGCCAGCGCCACCACCAGGGACGCGATGAAGCCAGCGCCGACACGCTGGGAGTACGTCCACGGCCGCCCCACGCCACCCCCCTTGCGCACCAGGACCCGGCCTCCTGCCCGACGCCTGGCACAGCCCAGAAGGTGGCCCCGCTGGCCATGCACCCACACCCCCGCCCATGGGACGGCTTGGCGTCAGGTGCCGGGCACTCCTCGGGACAAGGATGAAGCGGCTAACGCGAGCCCGCCGTGGACGACGGGGCCGCCGCTTCCGGAGCGCCCGCGGGCACCGGCGCCGAATCTCCGGCCGGGGCCTGGAAGGTGCCCGTCTCAGGCTCCACGGCCCAGGCGGAGAACTTCCGCTGCGTCACGTCCCGCAGCTTCCCGTCCTCGTAACAGACCGAATAGACGAGGAAGAACTCCTTCTCCACCGACGGCGCGCCGTGGCGGTAGCAGTCCGCGCCCGTCGCATCCTTCTCACGCGCCATGGGGCGGCCGAGCAGCGCCATCACCTGGTCCGTCGTCATCCCCCCATGCATGGACTTGAAGCCGTGGTCGGTGATGACCTGGAATGTGGGACGCTGCTCGCGCACGAAGGTCCAGAACACCCCCGCGAGCACCACCGGCACCAGGGCGGCCAGGAGCGCCAGCGCCCAACGCCCCCGGGAGGCCTTCTGGTCTTCCTTGTCATAGGCCGAGAAGAGGTTGCCAGCGTCCGTCTGCTCGGCGGCCAGGGAGGCGTGCGGGAGGTTCTCTGTCGGGCTCACGTCGACTGACATGCCGTTCCAACAGCGCGGATGCAAGAAACTCCACGCCGCCCCCCCGGTAACGCCCGCCCGGCAACTTCCCGAGCCGGTGCCTGGCGCTGGAGGGCTTCCTTTCGTGACAACGGAGTTCACAATCGGTGAGAGCCCAGCCTGCTACATCCCCCGCCAAGGTGGGAACCGGGAGATTCCAAAAGATGGCGAAGCGAGGCGCCGCCGGACGCAGCGTCACCCCCCAGAAGCCCCTGGAGCGCGATGCCCTGCCCGCGGGGGCGGAGCCGGACGAGGGGATGTTCTTCAACCGGGAGCTGTCCTGGCTGGCCTTCAACGACAGGGTCCTCCAGCTCGCCGAGTCCGCGGACGAGCCGCTCCTGGAGCGCCTCAAGTTCGTGGCCATCTACGCGCGCAACCTGGATGAGTTCTTCATGATTCGCGTCGCGCGCCTGCACGAGCAGGTGCGCGCCAACGTGGCGCGGCTGGTGCCGGACGGCGCGTCCCCGGGCGCCACGCTCGACAAGCTGCACGAGGGCATCTTCGAGCAGAGCAAGCGCCACAGCGCCATCTTCGAGAAGCTCCTGCGGCCCGCGCTCGCGGAGAAGGGCCTGCGCATCCTCACCGCGAAGGAGCTGGACGCCGACCAGCGCGCCCAGGTGGACCAGCGCTTCCGCGAGCAGATCTTCCCGGTGCTCACCCCGCTGGCCATCGGCCTGGGGCGGCACTTCCCGTACATCTCCAACCTGTCGCTCAGCCTCGCGGTGCTGCTGAGGGACCCGGAGGCGGGCGAGGAGAGCGTGGCCCGGGTGAAGGTGCCCAAGGAGCTGCTGCCCCGCTTCCTGCCCCTGAAGAACAACGTCTTCGTGCCGCTGGAGGAGGTCATCGCCCAGCACCTGGGGGACTTGTTCCCCGGCATGGAGGTGCTGAGCTGGAGCCTGTTCCGAGTCACCCGCGACGCGGACTTCACCGTGTCCGAGGACGCGGAGGATTTGCTCAAGGCGGTGGAGACGGAGCTGCGGCAGCGCCGGTTCGGAGACGTCATCCGCCTGGAGGTGCAGGCGGGCATGAGCCCCAAGCTGCTGGAGCCGCTGGTGGAGGCGCTCGGGCTGGAGTCCCGCCAGGTGTACGAGGAGCAGGGCCTGTTGGGTCTGGGCGACGTGCAGGCCATCGCCTTCGCCCCCGGCTTCCCGGAGCTGAAGGACGCGCCGTGGGTATCCGTCACCCAGCCCCGGCTGCGCCCGGACACGGACACGCCCGAGGGCGTCACGGTGATGGCGGCGATGCGGCGCGGGGATTTGCTCGTCCACCATCCCTACGACTCGTTCGCCACGTCGGTGGAGCGCTTCGTCACGGAGGCGGTGGCGGACCCGGATGTCCTCGCCATCAAACAGACCGTCTATCGCACCTCCGACAGCTCACCGCTGGTGCCCGCGCTGATTACGGCCACGGAGAACGGCAAGCAGGCCGTGTGCATGGTGGAGCTGAAGGCCCGCTTCGACGAGCGCACCAACATCAAGTGGGCCAACGCGCTGGAAGAGGCGGGCGTGCACGTCGTCTACGGCATCCCCTCCCTCAAGACACACGCGAAGGCCATCCTCATCGTCCGGCGCGAAGGCGAGCGGGTGCGGCACTACGTGCACATCGGCACCGGCAATTACAATCCGAAGACGGCGCGCCTCTACACGGACATGGGCCTGTTCACCACGGACCCGGACATCGGCGCGGACGTGGCGGACCTGTTCAACTACCTCACCGGCTTCGGCCGGCCCAAGAGCTTCCGCAAGCTGCTGGTGGCGCCCCTCACCATGCGCGAGGGCCTGCTGGAGCACATCAAGCGCACCGTCGTCGCGCACACGCTGGAGCGCCCCTCGCGCATCCAGATGAAGATGAACGCGCTGGTGGACCCGGGCATCATCCGCGCCCTCTACGACGCGTCGCGCGCCGGAGTGAAGGTGGAGCTCAACGTGCGCGGCATCTGCTGCCTGCGTCCCGGCGTGCCCGGCATGTCCGAGAACATCCGCGTGGTGTCCACGCTGGGCCGCTTCCTGGAGCACGCGCGCGTCTACATCTTCGAGCGCGGCACGGAGCTGCGCTGCTACATCGGCTCCGCGGACCTGATGCCTCGCAACCTGGACCACCGCGTGGAAATCCTCGCGCCGGTGGAGGACCCGACGCTGGCCGCGCAGGTGAAGGACTCGCTGGAGCGCAGCCTCGTGGACAACACCCACGCGTGGGAGCTGCAACCCGATGGCAACTGGCGCCGCCTGACGCCTCCCGCGGGCGCGGACAAGCGCTGGGCCCAGGGCGAAGTCATGGAGCGCGCCACCCGCCTGGCCCAGTTCCAGGGCGGCCGCCCCCTGCCTTGAAGGAGGGCCCCGAACCCCTGGGGCCCCACCCTCCTCAACGCGCCGACGAGGGCCGACGCGTCGTCCACCACGAGCACTTCGCCTTACGGCGCGGGGTGCGAAGCGGAGGACGCGGGCGCGCCCTGGGCTCGCAGACCTGATTGGACGATGACGGACCGCGCCATACGCCTCGCGCTTGCGCCCAGCGCGGAGAGCGTCCAGCGAAACGAATGCACCAGGTGGCCACGCATGACTCGCTTCCTTCAGGGGTGTGGAAACAGAGGACAGACCGGATAATCAGGCGCGCCTGTGCCACAACTGAAGGTCGGAATTCAAGCAATACCTATAAAATAGCGATGATGCTGTAATTTCGTAAGTCAGCCACCAAGGTCCCTGGAGACCTCTTCGCGGCGATGGGCCTCCACCTCGAGGACCTCCTTCCACTGAATCCACCCGGAGCGGGCGGCGTGGCGGGCGGCCGTCGTCGTGTCATCCACGACGACGAGCTGGCTGCCGGCGTCGCGGATGTCGGCGGCGATGAGCTCCAGCTCTCTCGCGCGGCGGGGGTGGCCGGGCACGTTGCGGATGTAGACGCAGAGGACGCGGCCGGGGAACTCGCGGGCGATGGTGCGGTAGTGCTCCGCGTCCTCCTGGCCGCTGTCTCCGATGAGGATGAAGGGCAGGTGCGCCAGGTCCGCGAACAGCCCGCGCATCTTGTCGAGCTTGTGGCCGTGGCCGCCGCCGGGCGCGAAGCCCTGGCTGGACAGGCCCCAGTCGCGCAAGAGCAGCGGGCCGGTGGGGATGTGGTGCAGCGCGAGGAACTCGTCCAGGTGCTCGTACAGGTTCCACGGGCTGCTGGAGACGTAGAAGATGGGGTTGTCCCCCGTCCCCTCCGGGCCCGCCTGGAGCGCGGCGTAGAAGGCATCCACGCCCGGGAAGGGCAGGCGCACGCGGTGCTCGGTGAGGAACAGGGCCCAGGCGCGCTTGAGCGGGTCCGTCACGCCGGTGACGATGACGGTGTCGTCGATGTCGCTGATGACGCCATAGCCCGCGCTCGCTCCGGCCACTCGCACCGGGGCCGCCACGCGGGGCACGCCCGCCGCCTCCGGCGACAGCAGCTCCAGCTCCACCATGTGCCACCCGGAGCGCACGCCCTCCGGCGGAGCCACCCACAGTTCGAGGAAGCCCTCCTCGTCGGTGGTCCCCTCCCAGCGCTTGTCGCCCCAGCGCACCGCCACGTGGGCGCCCGCGATTTCGCGCGTCATGTAGCGCTTGTAGGAGGCCACGGCGCTGCTCCACAGCGTGTGGCGCTGCTTCTGCGGGCGGATGTGCCGGTCCTCCAGGACGCGGGCCTTGATGACGGCGCGCTCGGAGGTGCCATGGCCTCGGTAGGGGAGGATGCGCAGCGGCGGGGCGATGCCCAGCGAGCGACGCAGGCTCCGGCTCATCGCGTCATAGCGGGCGTCGACGCGGACGGCGAGTCGGTAGAAGGCGAGTCTTGGGTCGGCCATGGCGCGGAGCGTAAGGAGTGGGGGAGCCCGACTGTAGAAGACTCCGGGGCGGCTCGCGGGGCAAAGCCGCGAGGAAGTCTTCGCGGCCGGTGAAGCCTTCGGGTTTCGTATCCCGAGAGCCGCACTCTCTTCTCCCTCACGACAAGGAGTCCCGCCATGCCGCGTCACTTCCGCTGGTTGCTGGCCGCTGTCTCGCTGCTCGTCGCCTCGGTGGCCGTGTCACAGACGGCACCGAGCATCACCTTCCAGTCCCCGTCCCAGGGCTGGAATGTCTTCGCCTCCTCCAACCCGCTGCCCTTCGGCGCCGCCGCGAGCATCGTGTTCGACGCCTCACGGCTGACGCAGTGCCGGGGCAACATCAACGCCAACACGCCGGGGTGGACGATTACCGGCCACTACCAGTTCAACAACGGGCCGGTGCAGAGCTTCTGGGTGGCGGGCTTCTCCTCCACGCCCAACCCGCCCGCGCCGTCCATTCCGCTCAACACGCGGGGCGACCTGGCCATCTGGTTCGAGAACACCAGCCGCTGGGGCTGCCAGGCGTGGGACTCCAACTTCGGCAACAACTACCACTTCAACGTGCAGTGACGTGACGGGGGGCGCGCGAGGGCTTCACGGGCCTCGCGCGCTCCTCACATGCCCGCGATGCCGCCGATGCCGGGCTTGAAGCGCCAGATGAAGTAGGGCCCGTTCGCGGCGATGTGCGCCTTGGACTGGAGCATGTGGTGGGGAATGGCGCTGTCGGCCACGTAGAGCCAGCCGTCCGGCCCGTGGTTGAGCGCGTCCGCCCAGCGGATTCGAGGGGACTTCACCAGCGTCTCCAGCCGTCCGTCCGGACTCATGCGCAGCACCGCGCCGTGCTCCACGTCGGTCATCAGCACGTTGCCTTCCGCGTCCGCGCTCAGCCCGTCGTTGAGCGGCTTGCGGCCCACGGCCTGGAGGCGTTGGGCGAGCGCCTCGTCATCCAGGCTGGCGTCGCGCAGGTCCTGGGTGCGCACGCGGTACATGGTGTCGTGGTTCATCGCGGCGAACCACAGCCACTCGTCGCTCGGGTCCAGGGCGATGCCGTCGACCCCGCACTTCAGCGCGGCGATTCCGCCGAAGAACACCATGTCCTTGATGGGATTGCGGATGACGAAGTCGCGAGGGAACACGGACGCGTGTTTCTCCAGCACGCGGCGAGCCTGCTTCGCGGCCACGTCGTAGACGACGAGCGCGGGCGAGCGGCGCCAGAAGCCCACGTCCGCGATGAACACCGTCCCGCCCTTCGCATCCACACGCAGGTCCTGGAGGAAGGAGCCCGGGGGGGCGATTTGCGGCGGGAAGTCGAACTCGTGCGCGAGGTGTCCGTTGGCCAGGTCGAAGGCCAAGAGGCGCGGCACGCCGAGGCCGTGGTTGCCATGGTCGATGGTCCACAGCCAGTCGCGCCGGTCGACGGTGATGCCGAGCACGGTGTCGAAGAGCTTCTTCTGGAGCGCCTCCGCGGGGAACGGCACGGCCTTGCCGTCCACCCACTCCCACATTTTCGCGCCCTCGGGGCGGCTCTCCGGGTGGAGCGTGTAGAACAGGCGCCCCGTCGACGACACCGCCACGTTGCCGATGGGCTCCGCGCTGCGCACCACCTCTTCCAGCGCGCTGTCCGGGAGCAGGGGCATGCCCGTGACGTCCGGGTACGGCTCGCCTCCGCCGTAGCGCAGGCGCACGCCCACCGTCGCGAGCACCAGCAACCCCACGACGGCGAGGACACCCTTGAAGACCCGGAGGGCGCGTGCGCCCGGGGCGGGAGAGGACTCGGGGAGGGATGGAAGCGGAGCGGCCATGAAGGGAACCGGGGAGGTGAGCCCACCTGACGCGGTGGGGCCTCACTCTCCCTCAATACGGAGGCCGCCGACGAGTGGTTCTGCGGCCCGCTTCACCGTGACGTCGCTCGGTGGAGCAGAGGGGCGCCGAGGCCTGAACACCCCTGTCGAGTGACATGGCCTGGCAGTGGCTTCGTGGGTAGTGTCCTCCCATGACGACCTGGACCGCCCATGCCTTCGCGCGGGGACTGGCCGCGCTGAGGCAATTCGCTCAGGCCGAGCCGGAAAACACCCGTCTGGCCCGCGCCGACTTTCCAGCGCACTGGGACCCCATCCGCTTCCCCTGGATGGACACCTCGCTGCTCGCCTGGACGCTTCATGGCCGGGAGGACGCGGAGGGCCGCACCGCGGCGGACCGTCAGTTGCTGACAGCGGGCGCGCGCCTGTCACGCGCGGAGCGCTCCATCCTCCAGGCCCTGGCTGCTTCGTGGTGCTCGATATTCGAGGTCCAGGACGTCCAGTTGGGCAAGAGCCTCCGACTGAGGGACTTGCTCTTCGACGAGGTGCTGGAGTTTCGCGAGCAGAGCCTGACCTTTCAGGTGGTGCCGGGCGATGTCTTCGTGACCTGGGCCATGCCCGCGGGAGACCACCTGGAGCTGACGGGCGGCACGGTGGTCGTCGCCGCATCCCAGCACCCGCTCCTCCTCGACTCCGTGCGCCGTGAGCTGGGCACCTTGCCGCCCCTGGACGACCTCGCGGGGCGACGACGCCAGGTGCGTCGCCGGGCGCCGTTCCTGTTCCGACGCGTGATGGAGCTGATCTCCGAGGAGGCGCCCTCCTTCGACGAGGAAGAGGCCATGGCCTTCGCTGAGTCGCTGCTTCCTCCCCGCCGCCGTGCGTTCCAGGACTTCGCTGGACAGCGGCCTCGCAAGAGGAGGTCCGCGTCGAAGGGCGAGCTCGAGGAGGGCTCGGCGTATGTCTTCAAGCTGGGCCCCATCGACACGGACCAGGACGGGCCGGTGTCCTTCTACATGGCCGTGGAGGCCGGCGGCTACGTGCTCCCTCCCGAGTGTGTCGCGCGGGACGTGGACGGACTGGCGGCCCTGGCCAGAGTCCTGAAGGGCCGGAAGGTCTACTGCGAGAGCCGGCTGGCGCGAGCGGGCGCGGCCTTCGGGTTCGTCTCGCGGCCCGCGCCGCTCTCCATCGTCTCGCTCCGTGCGCACCTCGCCGTGCAGTCGTACTGGATGCCACGCAAGGCGCCGAGGGTGCCTCCGGATGACATGGAGGCCTTTCTCCTGGCCACCACGGCCCTCATCCGCGCGGCCCCGTGGGAGCTGTGGACCAACGGGGAGCTGTTCACCGTCACCCTGGAGGGACGTGTGAAGGGGACGCGTGAGCTTTCCGTGATGGGCAATGGCGAGGCGGAGTTCGGCTTCTCGCTCTTCGACCGGATGGGGTCGGCGGACCGGGTGGCCCGCTCCAGTCCCGCCGTGCCGGGAGTGGACATGCTCATCCCGGACGCCCTGGGACTGACGCTCGATGACACCCCCGCCTGGGCGAGCAAGGCGATTCAGCAGCACACCGGCGTCCCCTTCGTCCCCGACCTGCTCCGGGTCCAGAGGAACAAGCTGCTTCCCGGCGACGTCGAGGACATGCGGGTCGCGACGGCGATAGCGCTCGCGCTGGCGGAGGCGAGACCCGAGGACGCGACAACAGAAACAGAGCTGCGCCTGGGGGACTTCCACCTGCGCGTGAAGCTGGAGGTGCCCCTGCCCCTGCTCACGGGCTTCTACGTGGGCAAGGTGGACCTGGCGAGCATCCCGCTCCAGCCGCCCAAGTCCTCGGGCAAGGCCACGCGCAAGGTGCCCCAGCGCAAGGTCTCCGAGACGCTGCTCGACTTCGCGCGGCCCCTCCTCGAGGACATCGAGAGTTCGGAGAGTCCTCAAGAAGAGCTGTTCACCGTCCTCGCCCTGGCGCTCAGCGCGTGGAACGCCGTCGTGCAGGACAAGTGGGAGCCGGAGAAGGGCTGGGTGGAGCGGGCTCGCGCCACGTTGCGGCGCATGCCTCGCGAGGATGGCGAGTTGATGGAGAAGGACTTCGAGCTGCTGGTGGCGCGCAAGAAGCAGCGTGACTTCGCGGACGACCCACGCCTGCTCACCGGACTGGACGTGGTGATACGCCACAATGGCGAGCTGGGTGTCCAGCTCATCGGCGTGGTGACGCCCGGGGCGTGGAAGGAGTTCTTCGGGGCGTAGCGCCTGTCGATGGCCTGCTGGGGTCAGTCCTTTCGCCCCAGCGTCCGGTCCAGGTTGTACGCGGCGCTGATGAGCGACAGGTGGGTGAGCGCCTGCGGGAAGTTGCCGAGCGACTCGCCCGACATGCCCGTCTGCTCCGCGTACAGCCCCACGTGGTTGGCGTAGCCCAGCATGCGCTCGAAGGTGAGCCGCGCCTCCTCCAGCAAGTCCGGCCGCACCGGGTTCGCCCGCGTCATCGCCTCCACCAGCCAGAAGCTGCACAGGTTGAAGGTGCCTTCGCTCCCAGCGATGCCATCCAGCGTGGCCGCCACGTCGTAGCGGAACACCAGCCCGTCCGACGTCAGGCCGCCCTGCGACGGCGGCTTTCGCATGTGGTCCAGCGTCGAAATCATCCGCGGGTCCACCGGCGACAGGAAGAACACCAGCGGCATCAAGAGGTTCGCCGCGTCCAGCGTGTCCTTCCCGTACGCCTGGATGAAGGAGCCCCGCTCCTCGCTCCAGCCCCGGGCCATGATGTCCTCGAAGATGGCATCGCGCGTCGCGAGCCACTTCGGCCGGTCCGCCGGGAAGCTGCGCTTGTCCGCCAGGCGGATGGCCCGGTCCACCGCCACCCAGCACATCAGCTTCGAGTACACGAAGTGCCGCCGTCCCCCGCGCACCTCCCAGATGCCCTCGTCCGGCTGGTTCCAGTGCTCGCACACCCAATCCACCAGCCGCCGCAGGTGCCGCCAGAAGTCGTAGGAGATGGGCGCCGCGTGCTTGTTGAACAGGTACACCGAGTCCATCAGCTCGCCATAGATGTCGAGCTGGAGCTGGTCCGCCGCCCCGTTGCCGATGCGCACCGGCTTCGCGCCGCCGTAGCCCTCCAGGTGCGTCAGCTCCACCTCGTCCGGCACCCGGCTGCCGTCCAACGAGAACATCAGCGGCAGCGGCCCGTCCCCCTGCTCCGCGCACCGCGCCTCCACCCACCGCATGAAGGCCGCCGCCTCCTTCTTGAAGCCGATGCGCAGGAACGCGTAGACGGTGAAGGCCGCGTCCCGCAGCCAGCAGTAACGGTAGTCCCAGTTGCGAGTGCCACCGGGTGACTCGGGCAGGCTGCACGTGGGCGCCGCGACAATCGCGCCCGTCGGAGCGAACGTCATCAGCTTCAACGCCAGCGCCGAGCGCTGCACCGTCTCCCGCCACCGCCCCGTGTACTGACAGCCCGACAGCCAGTGGCGCCAGTACTCCACCGTGCCGCGAAAGAGCGCCTCCGCCGACTCATGGCTGTGCACCAGCTCCTCGCACGACACCCGCATCCCATCCCTGAGCGAGAAGACGGCGGACTGGTTCTCCTTCAGCACGAAGCTCGCCGTGACACCGCGCTCCGTGCGCTGCATGGGCACGGAGCTCGCCAGGGTGAGCTGGAGCTTCTCCGACTCGAAGGCTGCCCCACCGGAGATGAGGTGCGTGGTGTGAGTGTCCCGGGCGTAGTTGAAGGCCGGGAAGCACTCCAGCTCGAACGCCATCTCCCCGCGCACCACGCGCACGCGCCGGAGCACCTCGCGCACGTCATCCTCGTCCTCCCGCCCCATGGGCATGAAGTCGATGAGCTCCCCCACGCCGTCCGGTGTGTAGAAGCGCGTCACCAGCACGTTGGTGTCAGGCCAGTAGAACTGCTTGCACAGCACCCCGTCCGGCTTGGGGTGGATGCGCCAGTGGCCCCCCTTCTGGGGGTCCAGCAGCGCGGCGAACACGCTGGGGCTGTCGAAGTGCGGGTAGCACATCCAGTCGATGGTGCCCTCGTTGCCAATCAACGCCACCGTGCGCAGGTCGCCAATGACGCCGTGGTCCTCGATGGGCACCGAGCCCCCCGCCGTCGTCTGTCTGCCGTCCCGCATACGCACCTCGCCCTAGCTGAAGGTGATGACCTGCTTGATTCCCTTGCCCGCCTTGCCCGTCACCACGTCGAGGAAGTCCTCCGGCGGATGGCGCGAGGTGATGAGCCGCTCCAGCCCGCCCGGCCAGCGGGCCCTGAAGCGCGCCAGGTCCTCCAGCGCCGCGTCGAAGTCCGTGGCCGCCGCGTTCACCGTGCCCAGCAGCACCTGGTTGCGCAGCACCACCTGCTTGAGGAACTCCTCGCCCGCGAGCGACAGCGGCTGCTGGTCCGACGGCACCCCCGTGAAGATGAAGACGCCGTTGTTCGCCAGCGTCTTGAGCGCGTCGAACGCCGCCTTCACCACGCCAGTGGCCTCATAGATGAGGTCCGGCTCCCCCACGCTGCGCACCAGTTCGTCCGGGGACACGTCCTTCGTGGAGAGGTAGGGCGCGCCCGCGGCCTCCGCCGCCTCGGCCTTCGGGTTGGGCTTGCTGCTGTGCGAATACACGGTCGTGGCGAAGCCCCGCCGCAGCAGCGTCAGCACCGCGAGCTGTCCCACCGGCCCCGCGCCCAGCACCACCGCGCGCCCCGGCGCGGGACGCCATGGCAGCCGCTCCTGGATTCGCTCCCACTCGCGCAGGCCCTTCTCGGCGATGGTCAGCGGCTCGGTGAGCACGGCGACCTCGCGCAGCTCCCTGGGGACGCGGTGCACATACGCCACGTCCTCCACGAAGCGCTCCGAGCAGAAGCCATGGGCCTCCTTGATGCCTCGCTCGGTGTAGTCCCCGGTGATGCAGAAGTCCGGATGGCCGCCGCGACACGCGGGGCACGTGGCATGGGGACACGGCCTGCGCACGCGCGGCACCACGAGGTCTCCGACCTGGAGTCCCTTCACCGCCGAGCCCACCTCCACCACCTCGCCCAGACACTCGTGGCCGAGGATGAGGAAGTCCGAGCCGGGCGGCGGCGTGCCGTAGGAGAACGAGACGATGTCCTTGTCCGTGCCGCACACGCCTGTTTCGAGGGTGCGCACCTTCACCTGCGTGGGGGACTGGAGCCGTGGCTCGGGTGCGTCGATGACGCGCACCTCTCTCTTCACGGGAAAGACGGCGACGGCCTTCATGCGCGGCTCCTGCCCTTGCGAGTGCCGAATCCTGGTTGAGGTGTTCACCGTGAGGGCGGGACACCAGGGTCAAGGGTTGGGGGGTACACAGCGCCCGGTCGCCCGCTGACCAGCGGCGGATGTCGACGAGTGCACGAAACCGCTGCCAGCCGGAGGCGACCGGTCTATGAGTGGAGCCCGTGAGCGAACCCCTCCCC
>NZ_JABXEM010000186.1:0-23592 GCF_013372595.1 Myxococcus sp. AM011 | reverse complement strand
GGCTGCTTCTTGGGGGGAGGGGGCGGCGCCTTCTTGGGCACCACCGCCTTGGCGGGCACCGCGACGGCCACCGTCTTCACCGGCGGGGGCAGCGGGGTGGCCACCGTGGGCACTGGCGCCGTGGTCCCCCCGGGCGGGGACTGCTTCATCACGAAGGTGATGCCGGAGACGCGGCAGATGGCGTCCATGCAGCCGAAGCCGGGGAAGGGCGCGTCGCCGAACTGATCCACCCAGCCGGTGCCGAGCACCAACGGCTCGAAGAGGGCCCGGCGGTCCTTGCCGGTGCCGATGAAGGCCTCCAGGCGGCCCTCGGCGTCCACCGCCAGCTCCAGCGCCACCGCGTCCGCCTTGGGCGGCTCCACGTCAAGCGCCACGGCGTCCGCCTTGGGCATGGGCGACTCCATGCCGAGCATCGTGCCCCGGCGCTCGCCCAGCACCCATTCCAGGCGCAGGGGCTCGCCCACGCCGTTGTGCACCAGCGCCACGTAACGGCCGGAGGTGCCCATCAACATCATGGCCACGGAGGGCGATGGCGAGGGCTGGTACAGCTTGGTCATGTCGCTCAGGCGGCGCTTCCACGTGGGAGGTGGTTCCTCCACGAACAGCTTGCCCTTCAGGCTGAGGATGTCCCCGTCCCGGCGCGTGACGTCCACCTGCACACGACCCACGGTCGCGGTGTCGTCCTCCCAGGGGAACACAAGGGTCTTGTCCTCGAAGCTCGCGATCCTGCCGTTGACCAGGAGGTTCTGGTGGTCGAGCCCCTCGCCCAGCGTCACGTTCCGGTGCGAGGGGTTGGTTTCCTCTCGGCCCGGCACGCGCAGGTCTGTCTTCCCGGCCAGATTGTTCGCCATGATGGCGACGCCCGGCGGGATGGGCGTCTTCCGCTCGCCATGCAGGTAGAACGCGGTGCCCAGCACGAAGCTCGCCGCCAGCACCATCAGCACTGCGGCCGTCTGTGCCGTGAAGCGCACCACCTTGCGCACGCCGGCCTTGAAGCGCTGCATGCGCGTGAACTTCACCGGCAACATCGACGGCAGGCTGCCCGGAACGAGCTGCTCCAGGTCCGCGATGAGCGCCGTCACCGACGGGTAGCGGTCATCGGGGTCCGGCTTGAGGCACCGGGTGACGATGGCGTCCAGGCGCTTGTCCAGCCCGGGCTTGCGCTGGGACGGGGGGTCGAACGTGCCCATCGGCACTTCGCCGGTGAGCCACTCGTAGAGGATGACGCCCAGCGAGAAGATGTCCGCGCGCGCGTCCGCGTTCTTCGCGTCCACCCGCTGCTCCGGCGCCATGTACGACAGCGTGCCCATGGACACGTGCGTGGACGTCAGCGCGTAGCGCGAGGAGGGACTGGCGTCCTCCAGGAACGAGGCGAGCCCGAAGTCGGACACCTTGGCGATGCCACCGGCCTGCTGGTCCAGCAGGATGTTCTCCGGCTTCAAGTCCCGGTGGATGACGCCGCGGCCGTGCGCGTACTCAATCGCCCGGCAGATTTCGAGCATCCGCCGCAGCGCGCCGAAGACGTCGAACTGGGCCGCGCGGATCAACTCACGCAGCGACGGCCCGTCCACGAACTCCATCACCAGGTAGTAGGTGATGTCCGTCTTCCCCTTGTCGACGATGGAGACGACGTTGGGATGGCTCAGCGCGGCGAGGGCCGCGGCCTCCTTCTGGAAGCGCGCGATGAAGGACGGGTCCTTGGCCAGCTCGGCGTTGAGCAGCTTCACCGCGACCGTGCGGCCCAGCGACAGTTGGGTGGCCTTGTGGACCTCTCCCATGCCTCCGGTGCCCACGAGTTTTTCGAGGCGGTAGCCGCTGATGAGATCCGGGGAACGGGTCCGGCTGATCGCCGTCGGGTCAATGGAGGACATGGCGGTAGGGCAGGGGGCCGCCAGGGTAGCAGAAACGCTCGGCGGAGGTGTCCACGCGCGAGGGTGGGGGTCGCCGGTGCCCGGGCTGCCCGGCGACCAGGGGAGCGACTTCCGGCCTTCAGTGCCCCGAAGCCGGCGTGCGACCCACGGCGGCGCGGAGGTTGTTGCGGACCTGATCCAACGACGAGCGCATCTGCCCGTGGCGCACCGACGCCGCCACCGCCCGCGCCAGCGACTTCAGCAGCGACACCTCTTCGGGCTTCCACGCCCGGGCGCCGCGGCAGTCCTCGAAGACCGCCACGCCCCACCACTGCTGCCGGGAGGGGTTGATGGGGCTCAGCAAAATCGACTGCGTCCCCTGGCGCTCCAGCAAGTCCCGCATCATCGGAGGCGCGTCGCGGGTGGGGCATGCCACCACCATTCCCGCCTCCAGCATGTCCACCCAGCCCGGCGCGAAGTCCCGGAACGAGAAGGCGCGCAGCACGGGGTTCGCCAGCGCCGACGCGGTGGGCGGCTCCGCCCAGGCGTAGCGCAGGTCCGTGACGAACCGGCCATACGTCTGCTGCGTGCGGTTCTCGAAGATGTACGCCCGGTTCACGCCCAGCGCATGGCCCACCATCCCGAGAGACTCGACGCCGGTGCTCGCATTGAGCCCCTTCTCCAGCAAGAGCTTCGAGGCTTCCGACACCTTCGAGAAGGCTTCCACCATGGGGTGACTCCAGGAAAAGACGAATTGCAACGGGTTCCGCAAGTATCCGGAACGGACTGTCATCCGCTGAAGTCACATTAAGCGTGATTACTGTGTTTCTGTCAAATCCCAGGTTTACTGAAAGTCAAGAGTTCGTGCCGGAGACAATGACCCAGGCGGGGTGTAAGTGACACAGGTGCTTTTCCGGGCAGGCCCTATCAGCCACGAAGTGTCCGGGGCAAGACAGACCCCTGAAATGCCACGAGGGCGCCCCCTTGGAAGGGCACCCTCGTATGGATTCCTCGAAACGAGGAAATCGAGACTACTTGGTCTCGGCGGCGGGGGCGGCGGCCGGAGCCGGGGTGTTGGCAAACGCGGTGGCGGCGGCGAGCAGGGCGGCGGCGAACACGGTCTTCATGGAAAGCTCCGTTGAGGGGGCACGACGCGAGATTGCGCCGTATCAGCGAGCAGGCGCTTGAGCAGCGCGCGTGCCAGCGGCCTTCTCAGAGTGAGGCGCGGCGCGCGCGAGGCGAGGGCTGGGGAGAAACTCCTCAGTTGAAGCTCCAACATTGGGGGCCTGCTCCACAGACAAGCGCTTGTCGCTTTGACGACACCGGGGCACTTGAGCAAGCTGCGTGCGCGTTCCCGGCTGGGGAGCGCGAGCCCGTGGCAGCTCGTCGTCGCGAATCTCTCGCGACCGCGGCGCGGGAGAGACGGTGTATGCGGTTCCTGTGGTGCGCGACTGCGGCGGTGGCGTGGCTGGCGACGGGGTGCGCGCGAATCACGCCTGAGCGCCTGGAGGCGCAGGTCCAGGAGACGATGCGCTGGCAGCGTGAGTACCAGTTGGAGCGGGAGCGCTCCGAAGCGGTGGCGGTGAGGCTGGCGGCGCTGGAGGCGACCATCGAGCGGCTGGTGGCCGAGCGCGCGGAGGTGGAGCAGGGCCGCGTGGCGCTCCTGGAGGAGTTGGTGCGCACGGAGGCGGACCGGCACGCGCTGGAGGAGCACAACACGCAGTTGCTCGCGCGCGAGCGGGAGCTGAACGAGCTGCGGGAGATGCACGAGCAGCTCTCCGACGTCTTCTATGAGTCGGCGTTGGAGCGGGCGCGGCGGCGGTTGCCGTCGGCGCGGCAGCCGGACGCCTCCGTGGCAGGCGACGGGACGGCGGTGCCTTGACGGAAGCGTGGGTCCTCGGGGCCCGTGCCTCCGTGGTAGAGGTCGGACCCTGGTGAGCTCCCGCACGTCCATTCGCGGTTATCGCGCAGGCTTCTTCTTCGTGGTGGCCCTGCTGTCGGCCGTCACGGGCTTCACGCTGTGGACGGAGGTCCGCACGAGCGCGCAGGTGGATGCGCTGGTGCAGGAGGCGCTCGAGCGCGCCAGCCTCATCGGCCGCATCCGCGTGGACGCGCTGTCATTGGAGTCGGCCATCGAGGCGCACATCCGCGCCACGGACGACGGTGAGCGCAAGGCGGCGGACGTGGTGATGGAGGAGATTCTCACCGACATCCGCTTCGCCTCGGAGGCGTACACGCGCAACCTGCCGCCGGGAGACAAGGCGGCGTGGGAGCGCTTCAACGCGGCCTGTCAGGGGCTGGCGGACCAGGTGCGCGCGGCGGCGGTCTTCTCCCAGCGACGGGAGGCGGACCGCGCGCGCCGGCACCTGGCCGAGCGCATCCGTCCGGTGGCCGCGCAGCTCGACGCGCTGGGCGGCTCGCTGTCGGAGGAGAACGCGAACGAGGCGCGGCGTCTGGTGGGGAGGCTGGCGGACCTGCGCGTGCGCAATACGGCATTGGGCGCGGGCACCACGCTGCTGGCGATGCTGCTGTCGATGCTGGTGGGGTGGCACATCACCTCGCTGCTCAAGCGCCAGGAGACGACGATTCAGGGGCAGCTCGAGGAGCTGGGCCGGCACAACCAGGAGCTGGATGCCTTCACGCGTCGCGTGGCGCATGACCTCATCAGTCCGCTGGCGCCGCTCAGGGGCTACCTGACGCTCATCCGTCGCACGGGCGGGGTGACGGACGCGGGCGCGCTGGAGATGCTGGCGCAGTGCGAGTCCAGCGCGGTGCGCATGGGCGAGCTGATTGAAGCCCTGCTGCGCTTCTGTCGCGCGGGCACTCGCGGGGAGCGCACCGTGGGCGAGCTGGACACGGCGGTGACGACGGTGCTGCTGGAGGTGGCGCAGACGGCGTCGGCGCAGGGCGTGGCGCTGGAGCGGACGCTTCAAGCGGGCGTCGCGGTGGACTGCCCGGGGCAGCTGCTGCAGGTCACCGCGCGCAACCTCCTGACGAACGCGGTGAAGTACACGGCGGGGCGGCCGGAGCCTCGGGTGACGGTGAGCGTCTCTGTGGAAGGGACGGACGCGGTGCTGGAGGTGGTGGACAACGGCATCGGCATGGGGCCCGTGGCGATGGCCTCGCTGTTCCAGCCGTTCTTCCGCGCGCCGGAGGTGCGCTCGTTGCCGGGGCATGGGTTGGGCATGGCCACCACGAAGCGCGTGGTGGAGGCGCATGGCGGGACGTTGACGGTGCGCTCGGAA
Source organism: Myxococcus sp. AM011 (assembly GCF_013372595.1). Lineage (NCBI taxonomy): Bacteria > Pseudomonadati > Myxococcota > Myxococcia > Myxococcales > Myxococcaceae > Myxococcus > Myxococcus sp. AM011. The sequence goes on along the minus strand of NZ_JABXEM010000186.1, from coordinate 18,497 downwards.
GAGGGGAAGGGCACGCGCGTGGTGGTCCGCTTCGCGCGCGTGACGCGGCCGACGGTGGGGAGCACCGTCGACTCCGCGAAGTCGTCCACAGCTTCCGGAATCCGCAAGGTGGCCTCGTGAGTGCTTCCCGCATCCTCGTCGTGGACGATGACCCTCAGGCGAGGGATTTGCTCCAGCGGTTGCTGGGACCGCTGGGCACGGTGTCGCAGGCGGCGCACCCGAAGGCGGCGCAGGAGAAGCTGGCGGAGGGCTCGTTCGACCTGGTGCTGACGGACATGGCCATGCCCGAGCCGGGGGATGGGCTCAAGGTGTTGCAGGAGGTGAAGGCGCACCTTCCGGACACGCCGGTGATTGTGGTGACGGCGTTCGGCAACATCGAGGGCGCGCTGGACAGCATCCAACTGGGGGCCTTCGACTACCTGGCCAAGCCCTTCGACGTGGACGCGATTCTCCGCGTGGCCCGGCGGGCGCTGGAGCAGAAGCGGCTGGTGGAGGAGAACCGCTCGCTGCGCCAGCAGGTGGACCGCAGCGCGCTGGTGGGGCGAAGCCCGGCGTTGCTGGAGGTGTACAAGCAGGTGGCCCGCGCGGCGGCGAGCAACGTGCCGGTGTTGATTACGGGCGAGACGGGCACGGGCAAGGAGATGGTGGCGCGGGCGCTGCACAAGCGCTCGCCGCGTGCTTCCGGCCCGTTCATCCCCGTGGACTGCGGCGCCATCACCGAGTCGTTGATGGAGAGCGAGCTGTTCGGCCACGCGAAGGGCAGCTTCACGGGCGCGTCGGGCGCTCGGCGGGGCGTGTTCGAGGAGGCGAACGGCGGGACGCTGTTCCTCGACGAGATTGGCGACGTGGGGATGAAGGTGCAGTCGCAGCTCCTGCGGGTGTTGCAGGAGGGTGAGATTCGCCGCGTGGGCGAGAGCGTGCCGGTGAAGGTGGACGCGCGCGTCGTCGCGGCGACGAACCGCAACTTGAAGGAGCGGGTGGCGGAGGGCGCGTTCCGCGAGGACCTGCTGTACCGCCTGGACGTGGTGCACCTGCACCTGCCGCCCCTGCGCGAGCGGCGCGAGGACATCCCGGCGCTGGTGGTGCACTTCGCGTCGCGACATGCGCGGGGCGGGGTGAGTCCGGTGGTGACGTCGGAGGCGATGTCGCGGCTGACGGCCTACGACTGGCCGGGCAATGTGCGGCAACTGGAGAACGTGGTGGCGCGCGCGCTGGCGCTCAACGTGACGGGCGTCCTGGGGCCCCAGGACTTCCCGGAGCCGATTGGGGATGCGCCCAAGCGGCTGACCGGGCTCGCGGGTGACATGCCCAGCCTCGCGGAGCTGTCGCGCCGGTATGCGGCGCATGTGCTCCATGCGGTGGGTGGCAACAAGAGCGAGGCGGCCCGGCTGCTCGATGTGGACCGCAAGACGCTCTACAAGCTGCTGGAGGCGACTGAAGCGGAGGGTTGACCCGACTCCAGGCGTTGACTGGTTTTGTCCAGGGGCCCCGGGGCCCTTGGGGGGCCTTCAATACGACGGGCTCACCTCGTCAGTCGTCATCGTCAGCGTGTTTGAACTGCTGGAACGTCTTGCAGTGCTTCTTGACGACTGCGCCGATCTGCTCTTCGGTGGGTGCTGTCTTTGCTGAAACGAAGAGCTCGATGAGCTCCGGCTCGATGGCCTTCACCTGCTCTGGGGTGGGCTCTTGGGGTGAGAGGCCAGACCTCTGTCTGGGTTTGTCTTCCATGCCAAACATTTCAGGTCTCCTTCGCGCTTGTTTCACACACTGGACATTCAATGACGTCCGTGGGTGACACATTGAAGGTGGAATTTTCGAGCAAGAGGCATGCGGCCGGATGAGCCCTTACGGTGGTTGCCGACTGCATCGGGTTCTCACAGACTCCACTCCGTGAACGCTCGCTCCCTGTCGACGCTTGCCCTCCTCCTGGCCTCCACGCAGACGGCCTGTGTCTCGCAGCAGAAAGGCCGTGAGGATGCTCCCGCGGGTGAGCCGGGGACTCCGGCGAAGCTGTGGCGACGCAGCGCGGTGGAGCGCGACTTCGAGCGCTTCACGCGCGAGGGCCTCTCAGTCACCAGTGACGGCGCGCTGGTTCTGGACGCGTCGGCGCGGACGGACAGCGTGCCCGTTCCCACGGGACGCAACGAGGAGGGTGGTACGCGCTACCACGAGGCGACCTACCGACTGGGGAGCGCCGTCTCCGAGGTCCAACTCGTGCCGGGTGGCTTCACCAGCGTGGTGCCCTCGTTCGATGCGCTGACGCCTCCGGGCACCTGGGTGAAGGTGACGCTCGCGGCGCGCATTGAAGGCACCTGGACCAAGGACTACGAGCTGGGCGTGTGGGCCTTCGACAATGAGCCCGTGGCCCGGCACAGCGTGGACGGGCAGGGGGACGCGGATGGTCAGGTGTACACGGACACGCTCAACCTCAAGCGTCGCGCGGACGCGCTGCGGATGACGGTGTGGCTGTTCTCTTCACAGCCGGAGGCCACGCCCCGGGTTCGCGCGCTGTCGGCGGCGGTGAGCGACAAGCAGGGTGTCGTCGCGGATGCCACGTCCGACCGGGCGGCCTGGGGCACGGTGCTGGAGGTCCCCGGCCACTCGCAGATGCTCTACCCGGACGGCGGCCCCGTGTGGTGTTCGCCCACGTCCACGACGATGTTGCTCGGGTACTGGGGACAGAAGCTGGGGCGGCCGGAGCTGACCACGACGGTGCCTTCGTCGGCGGACCGGACCTATGACTGGGTCTACAAGGGCACGGGCAACTGGGCCTTCAATACGGCGTATGCCTCCGCCATCGGTGACGGCGCGTTGCATGGCGCGGTGCTGCGCCTGGATGGCTTCGCGCAGGTGGAGCGCCTCATCGCCGCGGGAATCCCCGTCAGCATCAGCATCGCCTACGAGGAAGGGGAGCTCACCGGCTCGCCCGTGCGCAGCTCGGATGGACACCTCATCGTGCTGAGGGGCTTCACGCCCGACGGTGACGTCGTGTGCAATGACCCCGCGTTCAAGACCGACGAGACGGTGGGGGTGACGTACAAGCGCGACGAACTCTGGCGCGCGTGGCAGCACTCGCGTGGCGCGGCCTATGTGCTCTGGCCCTCGGGCTCGGCGTTCCCCGCCGAGGTCATCGGGCTGCTGCGCTGAACCGGCGCCCGGAGTCGGTCAACGCAGCGGCCCGGAGTACCGAGGGGTCAGCGCGCGTTGCTCGCGCTCGGCACGACTCCTGTCATGCGGGTGCCACGGACTCGAAGTAGTGGCGATCGGCGAGGTCCGCGAGCAGCCCCGGCTGTGTCGGTTTCCAGCCCAGGAGGTCTTGCGTGTGCGCGCTGGACGTGGGGTTGTCGAGCTGGGTGAAGGCGGAGAGGAAGCCGAGGTACTTGTTCGCTTCCTCGGCGGAGACGCTCCGCGCCGGCAGTCCGAGGCCACGGCCGATGGCTTCGGCGATGTCGCGAAAAGGGATGCCCTCCTCGGCGACGCCGTGGATGCGAGAGCCCGCCGGCGCTCCCTCCAACGCCAGTCGATAGAGTCTCGCCGTGTCGAGCGTGTGCACCGCTGGCCAGCGGTTGGCGCCGTCCCCGACGTAGGCGGCGAAGCCGTTCTTTCGCGCCATCGTGATGAGCGACGGGACGAAGCCCTGGTGGTCGAGTGAGCTGTGCACCGTCGGCGCGAGGCGGATGACGGAGGACCGGACGCCGCGCTTGCCGAGGGATATCACCGCGTTCTCCGCGTCGATGCGGGGGCCGCCCGCGAGCACGTCGTGTTCGGTGCCAGGGCGACCGCGTACCGCATGAGCCAGCGCGAGCGTTCCCGCCGTGCCCACGAACGGCTTTCCGGAGCCCTCGAGCACGGCGCTCATCGCTTCGATGGCGCGGAGGTCAGCCGCCACCGCGCCCGCGTAGTCGCCAGTGAAGGCCACGTCATGCTTGAACGCGAGGTGGATGACTCCATCCGCGGTGGTGGCGGCCTCTTGTAGGCCCGCGAGGTCATCGAGGTGGCCTCGCCGCACCTCCGCGCCAGCGGACTTCAGCGCGGCGACCGAGGAGTCGGAGCGGGCGAGCCCGACGACCCGGTGCCCGGCCTCGTGCAACTCGCGGACGACGGCGGAACCGATGTGCCCCGATGCACCCGTGACAAAGACGCGCATGTGAACCTCCGATGTCAGAAGCTGACATGGCTCCTAGCATGTGATGTCAGTCGCTGCAATCAGGTACAGTGGTGCGATGGGTCGTTGGGAACCGAACGCGCTCGAACGCCTGCAGGACGCCGCGATGTCGTTGTTCCAGGAGCGCGGGTACGACCGCACGACGGTGGAGGAGATCGCCGCGCGTGCGGGGCTCACCGAGCGGACCTTCTTCCGCTACTTCTCCGACAAGAGAGAGGTGCTGTTCTCGGGCTCCAAGGGCCTGGAGGCGCTCATGGTCAGCACCATCGCCGATGCGCCGAAGGCAATGGCTCCCATCGACGTCGTCGCCGCCGCGCTGGAGGCCACCTCGCCGGGATTCGAGGAGCGCCGTGCGCATGCATGCAAGCGGCAACCCCTCATCATGGCGCACGCGGAGCTTCGGGAGCGCGAGCTCATCAAGCTGGCGTCACTCGCCTCGGCGATGGCGGAGAGCCTCCGGGGACGCGGCGTCGAGAAGACGGTGGCCCACCTCGTCGCCGAAGCGGGTATCGCCATCTTCAAGAGCGCGTTCGAGCGTTGGATCGAGGACACGAAGAAGCACGAGCTCGCGCATCATGTGCGCGTGGCGCTCGCGGAGCTGCGGCTCATCACCGCCGGAGCGAGCGCGGCTTCTTCCACGCCGCCCCCGACCCAGGCACCACGACGCAGCCGTCTCGGCCCCCGGTAGGCCCGAGGCGCACGGAGTCGAGTGGCGTGGGGCGTGTCTCGCGTGAGACATGTCTCGGGGTATCCGGGGCCATACGGGATTCCTCCCATGAGGGAGTGGGGCAGGGTGCCTCCATTCCGTTGCATGTGACATCCACCGTCAGGACCGCACGGATTACGCACCCGCGCGGAGTCGCGCGCAGGCGGCCCCACCTCGGACGACGTTGAGCAAGCGGGCGAGCCCTCGTACCGTGTCATCCACATGCGACGTTGGCTTCAGCTCGCCCTTCTCCTGCCTGGAATCGCCTGCACGCCTTCGTCGAAGACGGAGGATTCCCCCTCTCCCGTGGGTGTAGCGCCGAGCCCGTCCCAGCCCACCACGGCCATTCCCCCCGCGCCCTCGGGCCCGAATCTCCAAGGGAGCGCGGCGGCCTCCTCGGCCGAGCCTCGGCCTGATGGGGCGTCACCGTCCACGGGGGCGGCGGTGGTGAATGGGTCTTCGCCTTCCGGCGACAGCGCGGCGGTGCCTTCCGGAGCAGACGCGACGGCCGTCGGAGCTGGGGCAGTGGTGCCTGCTGGAACTGGCGCGACGGCCGTCGGAGCTGGGGCAGTGGTGCCTGCTGAAACTGGCACGACGGCCCTTGCCGGAGCTGGCGCGGGTATTCCTTCCGGAGCTGGCACGCCGGTGTCTGTTGGAGCCAGCGCGACGGCCCCTGCCGGAGCTGACGCGACGGTGCCCGCAGGAGACAGTGCCCTGTTGGGTCACGGCTCCATGGAGCATGGGCTTACCGCAGCCGGCGCGGTCCCCTCGGATGACGGTGGCACCCCATCCGCGGGTTCAGCCGGAAGCCACGCACCCTCGGCCTCTACTTCGGGAGACCTGCTCGCCGCCTGGAATCGGACCGCGCCAGTGCCCGACACGGACGGCGGGCCCTCGCGTACGTCTTCCGCCGCGCGTCCCTCCACGGACTCCCGCGACTCGGATGATGGCTCCTCTGCTCACGACGAGCCCTCGCTCGCCATCGACCCCGCGCTCAGCGCCATGCCCAAGCCCGAGCGCCGCGAGGAACTCCCCGTCGAGGACCCCGAGGAATCACCCCCACCTCCCGCCGAGCAGCTCGTCGTCATCCCCGACAAGCGCAACCCCGGCCTGGAGCTGGTGCTCGGTCCGGACGGCGAGCCGCTGGAAGACACGAGCCTCGTGCTCGACGACCCCTCCCTGGAGCCCGACGAGGACACTCCCAATTCCGCGACGGCCAGCAGCGCGGACGCGGGCACCGAGCCCGTCGCCATTCCCTACCAGCCCGACGCGGGCTCGCTGCGCGTGCGTCGCTCCATCGCGGTCCGCTCGGCGCCTCGACAAGACGCCCCGCCCCTGGGCACGGTGGCCCAGGACATGCGCGTGCTCTGGAAGGGAGAGACCGCCATGCGCAATCCCGAGTGCGAGGCCTGGGTCGAAATCCAGCCTCGCGGCTGGGTCTGCGAGCGCTACCTGGAGCGCAACTTCCGCGAGCCCCGCGTCCGGGATTTGCCCCGCCTGCGCGAAGGCGAGCTGACCCCCGGCACCTATGCCCGCGTCGTGGGCAAGCGCGTGCGCGCCTACCCGAGCCTCGCCCTGGCCCGCTCGAGGAGGAAGGGCGTCCTGCTGAAGGGCTCGGTGACGGTGCAACTGCGCGGACAGGTGCGCGTGGGCCGGCGCACCTTCTGGCGCACCACGGATGGCCAATACCTGGAGGCCCGCGTCCTGCGCGAGTACCGGCCCTCCGCCTTCGTCGGCGTGGACGCGGAGCAACTGTCGGAGCTGTCCTCGCCCTTCGCCTGGGCCCAGTCGCGCGTGAAGCCCACCGCCTCCGTGGAGGTCAAGGTCGCCCCGGACGCGAAGGCCGCCCGGGAGACGGTGCTGCCCGCGAGGACCCTGGTCGCCGTGCGCGAGCTGTCTCCCGATGGCAACTGGGTGCTCATCGCGGAGGACCACTGGGTGGCGCGCCAGGACCTGCACGTCGCCTGGTTCACCCACGCGCCCCCCGGCGTGGAGCCGGGTGCACGCTGGCTCGACGTGGACCTGGAGGCCCAGGTGCTCGTCGCCTACGAGGGCGAGCGCCCCGTCTACGCCACGCTCATCTCCTCCGGGAAGCCCGGCACGGACACGCCCGAGGGCCTCTACCGCGTGTGGATCAAGTTCGCGGAGGCCGACATGACGGGCAACGGCACCGCGGGCAATGACACCTACCGCGTGGCCACCGTGCCGTGGACCATGTTCTTCGAGCAGGACTACGCGCTGCACACCGCCTACTGGCATGACCGCTTCGGCGAGCCGATGAGCCACGGCTGCGTCAACCTGGCGCCTCGGGATGCCCGGGCCCTCTACGGCTGGTCCGCTCCAGAGGTCCCCACCGGCTGGTCCATGGTGCACGCCACGCCCGAGTCGCCCGGCTCGTGGGTGCGCATCCGCGGGCAGGCGCGCATCCCCACCAGGACGAAGGAGCGCAAGGTCCGCGTCGTCGCCAGCACGCGCGGACTGTGACGCTCAGCCCACCACCGACACGGTGACGCGTCGGCGGTGGGGCGCGGCGCGGTGCTCCCAGACGTAGACGCCCTGCCACGTCCCCAGGTTCGCCGCGCCGTCCTTCACGGGGATGCTCAGCGAGTTCTGCGTGAGCACCGTGCGCACGTGCGCGGGCATGTCGTCGGGCCCCTCCGCGTCGTGCACGAAGAGGGGGTCTCCGTCCTTCACCAGCCGCGCGAAGAAGGACTCCAAATCCCGGCGCACGTCGGGGTCCGCGTTCTCACACAGAATCAGGGACGCGCTCGTGTGGTGCAGGAACACGGTGCACAGCCCCTGCCGCGCACCGCTGTCCGCCACCGCCCGCTGCACGTCCCCGGTGATGTCCGTGAAGCCGCGCCCCCGGGTGGGCACCGTGAGCTCCTTCGCGTGGTACATGCCTCAGCCTTCCAGTCGCGCCTTCAGGAACGCGGCCATCCGCTCCAACTCCTCGGCGTCAATCGTGTGCGGCCCGTCGAAGGGGAGGAAGTCCACGGACAGTCCCGCCTGCACCAGCGCGTCGCGCAGGCGCTCGCCCGTCACGAAGGGCAGCACGTCGTCATGGCGGCCGTGGCCCTGGAACACCGGCAGCCCTTGCCGGGCCTGGGCCTTCTGCTTCCACTCCTCCTCCGCGATGAGCGTGCCGGAGAGGATGCACAGCCCGGCCGGTCGCTCCTCCAGCCGCAGGGCCACGTCCGTCGTCACCATGCCTCCCTGGCTGAAGCCGCCCAGGACGATGCGTCCATAGGGCAGCTTCGACGAGGTCGACAGTGCGTCCACCGTGGACATCAGGGCGCGACGCGCGGCGGGAAGTCCCTCGGGCACCTGCTTCGAATAGGCCTCCCAGTCCCGCATCTGCCCGCGCATGAATGCCTCGGGCAGATGGAACCAGGCACGTCCCTGGGGCATGCCCCACTGCGCCATCGTCAGCGGACCGCCGGGCATCACGAAGCGCACGCGCTCCGCCAATGCTGGCTCCACCGCCATCAGCTCCGGCACCAGCGATACCAGGTCGGTCGCCGAGGCGCCCAGGCCGTGACAGAGCACCACCGCCAGCTCCGGCACGGCGCCTTCGGCGAGCCCGTCCACCACCTGGCAGTCCAGCTCGCCCAGGCGCGTGGCCACGCGTCGGAGGTTGCGTCGCTCCATCACTGCGCGTCCGCGAGCGAAATCTTCTGGATGACGACGGGGTCCACCGGCCGGTCGCCCGGGCTCGTCGCCACCTTGGAAATCTTCTCCACGACGTCGTAGCCCTTCACCACCTCACCGAAGATGGTGTGCTTGTTGTTGAGGTAGGCCGGCGTGGACGTGGTGATGAAGAACTGGCTGCCATTGGTGCCCGGGCCCGCGTTGGCCATGGCCAGCAGGCCCGGCTTGTCGAACGTGCGGCCGCTCTTGAACTCGTCGCCGAAGCGGTAGCCCGGGTCACCCCGGCCGGTACCCGTCGGGTCTCCGCCCTGAATCATGAAGCCCGGAATCACGCGGTGGAAGATGACGCCGTCGTACAGCGCCTTGCCCGTCACGCGCTCGCCGCTGCGAGGGTCCGTCCACGACTTCTCGCCCGTGGCCAGGCCCACGAAGTTGGACACCGTGTTGGGCGCGTCCTTCGAGAACAGTCGCACGACGATGGGGCCCTGGTTCGTCTCCAGCGTGGCCTGGATGTCCTGGCCGGCCTGGACCTTCTTCATCCACTCGCCCGGGGCTTCCTCGGAGGGCCTCGGGGCCGAGGGCTGGGCCGGCGCCGGCGTGGAACTGCCCGTGGACTCCTTCTTCTCGGTGGAGTCCTTGCATGCGGTGGCGGTGAAGGTGAGGCACAGGAGGAGGGCGCTCAGGATTCTGGTGGTCATGGGGCGCGCAGATTAACCGACCTTCGACGAATTACAGGGGGTTACGTCGTCCCGCGTGGACCCGGAGTTCTCCGGGAGGCAAAATCGCCCGCCAGCGGCCCCTCTCGACGCAACATTCGGAACCAGGGCACGATGATTCCCCTGGAGCACCCCGAATCTCGTCCGGAGTCCCGAGTTGGCGCCCATCGAGCCGCGTACCACCCCGAGTCCTGTTCCCACCTCCCGGCCTTCACAGCCCACGGCCGCGCCGCTTCCGGTGTGCCGGGCTGAAACCCCGGCCGCGCCCGCGGGACGGACGCCGGACCGCTGGGAGGAGGGCGCCAACGAGGTGGCCCGGGCCACCAACGGGGTGCGGCAGTTCTCCGACGCGGTCGGCGCCACCCAGGTGAACCGCGCTCAGGGCCCCATCCGCTTCGGGCGTATCGACACGGGTCTGCTCGGCACCACCGTGACGGGCGCGAACACCCAGCCCGCTCGCCTGGCTGGCGGCGTGTCCACGGCGGCCAGCGTGGCGCAGCTCCCCGGCGCGGCCTACCTGGCGTTCCGCGATGTGCGCGACGCCTTCCGCGCTCCGTCCGCTGACTCCGCCAACAGGGCGGCCGGCTCCACGGCGAGCCTGGCGTCCACCGGCCTCAACGTGGCCAAGGGCGGCCTGGACCTCGCGGGCAACGTGAGCAACTACCGCGCGGCGGCCGACGCTGCTCGCGCCGCCTTCACGCAGGCGGCGCCGGAGGCCTCGGCCGCGGCGGCGAACCGCGTGGCGACCGCCGCCGCTTCCGAGGGCGTGCTGGGCGGGTCCCGTCAGGTGATGCGCAACGCCGCCGCTCGCGCCGCGGGCGAGGGCCTGGAGGACGCGGGCCGTCTGGGCGCGAACGCCGCCCGCACCGCGCTGCGGGATGGTGGCACGGCCGTGGCCAGGGCCGCGGGTCGCTTCGCGCCGGGCCTCAACGTCGCCATCGCCGCCGCGGACACCGCCGCCGCCGCGAGCACGCTGGCCGACCCCAACGCGTCGGTGGGCCGAAGGGTCACCGCCAGCGTCACCGCGCTGGGCTCCGTCGCCGCCGCCACCAACATCCCGCTGGTCAGCCAGACAGGCGCTGTCGTCTCGACGGCGTCCAGCTTCGTCGGCGCGTTCTTCTAGGCGCCGCGCCGCCTCCTCCGCTCTGTGGTATCCGGACCTCCCGGAGCGGAGGAAGCATGACGTCCCAGAACGACTCGAAGGGTGGCGGTGCGCGCTCGCTGGCCGAGCTTCACGCGCTCGGCATCATGAAGCGCATGCCCGCGTCGATGTCGCTGGGCAGCACCGAGCCCGTCTCCCTCCCCACCGTGCAGGCGCCTTCCCTCGAAGGGCTGACGGTGGCCCTGCGCGCCCCTGGCCCCATCGACGAGCAGTCCCTGGTGGCGCGCTTCGATGTGCTGCGCCGCCAGCACGCCGACCGCCGGGTGCGCCTCGCGGGCGAGGTCGTGGGGCTCGGCGACGAGGTGCTGCTGGAAGTGCTCGGCTTCGCCAACGGCCGGCTCATCCCCTTCTCCGCGCGGGAGAACTGGCGGGCGGAGGTGGCCCCCGACGCGCTGCTGCCCGGCTTCTTCGAGGCGCTGGTGGGCGCGAAGGTGGGCCAGTCCTTCGGCATCGAGCTGACGCTGCCGGACACCTACGTGGTGGAGTCGCTGCGCGGCGCGACGGCGCGCTTCCTGCTCGACGTGAAGGCCGCCTCCGAGATGAAGCTGCTGGAGGATGACTCGCCGGTGCTGCTCGAGCGCCTGGGGCTGGGCACCCTCACCGACGTGATGGCCCACCTGGGCGACACGCTCGCCCGCGAGCGCACCGCGGAGATGGACCGGCTCACCCAGGAGCGCGTGCTGGACGAAGTGGTGGCGCGCACGAAGGTGACGCTGACGCCGGCACTGGTGGACGAGGAGATTCGTCGCCGCTGGGCGGAGGTCGAGCGGCCCATGTTGATTCGCAAGGACTTCCAGCCGAACGAACTCCAGGAGGCGCTGGAGGGCTGGTTGAGGGAGCCGCTCACCCGCGCGGACGCGGAGCGGCGGCTGACGCTGGCGCTGGCGCTGCGGGCCATCGCCGCGCGCGACGGCGTGAAGCTGGCGAAGGGCGCGGTGGACGCGCTGGTGGATGACCTGGCCGCGCTGTCGGGTATCTCCCGTCAGGACCTCATCCGCGCGATGAAGGAAGACACCTTGCTGGCGAAGCGGGTGGAGGACCTGGCGCTGCACTTCGCCACCATCGACAGCGTCATGCGGCGCGTGTCGCTGACGCCGCCGACCTGACGCCACGACGGCTCACGGCGTCTCCAGCGCCAGCGTCACCATCACCTCGGTGAGGTCTCCAGGGTGGTAGCGGCCCAGTCCCGGCAAGGCGCGCAGCGCGGCCTCCGCGTGGTCCAGGTCGTCCAGCCTCACCACGCGCGCGCCAGGCACCTCCGCGTCCACCGCCGTCACCATGCCGTCGGACGCGTAGCGGTAACGCTCGTCCAGATATCGCTGGAGCGGATAGAGCGAGGACAGGCGCGACAGCCTCGAGGTGGCCAGCGACACGGTGGGGATGTCCGCCGGGTAGGGGTGCCGGGCGATGAACGCCATGCGCTGGGAATAGGACAGCTCCTCCACCGAGCGCGACACGCCGTGGAACAGCAGCGGGAAGGCGAAGTCGATGAGCCGCCGCATGTCCGGCGTGGTGGCCAGGTCGTGGGCGATGGACGAGCCGCCATAGGGCGCCTGGAGCGTCACCACCGCGCGCACCACCCGGCGCAGCTCCGGGTACAGGGCGAGCACGGCGGTGCACTCGACGCCGCCCTTGCTGTGGCCCACCAGCACCACCGAGCGACCGAAGTGCTCCGCGTCCAGCAGCGCCTCGCGCAGCACCGCGACGTTGTCGAGCAGCAACCCCTCCGTGTCGACCGATGCCTCCAGTACGTCCAGACCCCGGCGCTCCAGCCGCTGCACGTTGTCCAGCAGGTAGCCGGGCAATTCGTCCCCGAGCATGCCGCGCACCAGCACGTACTGATGGCGCCGTGCCTCGGCGGGCAGCACGGGCTCTCCCTCGCGCACGCTCCGCAGCAGGTGATGGAAGCGAGGAGTCAGGTCCACCGTGGCCGGTGTCGTGCCCGCTGGCATGCGCTGGAGCCAGCCGGCCATGCCGCCACAGCCGGGGCCCCACCAGCGCGGCGCGGCGGGCAGTCCGCGCAGGCCCCGCGTCAGCCGGGCGATGGCGCCGGGCTCGCGGGTGGGGGAGGGCGTGGGAACGGGCGCGGAGGCGTCAACGTCGGACTGCTGCGTCATTTCACGCGGAAGCGTACCGGCAAGGGGTGGCGCGGCGCCAACGCGAGGCCCCGAGCGCGAGCGGCTTTCGTGCGTCGGGTCTCGTGCTAAGTAGTCCCAGCAGAGGCGGGAGGACTTCGAAGCTGACCACCGGACAGGAATGGCTGGTTGACGCGAGCGGCTGCTCGCCTGGACTGCTCAAGGACGCGGCGGCGTTGGCGGCGCTCTTCGAGGAGCTGCTCGTCCTGCTCGACCTGAAGGTCGTGGGCCAGCCGCAGTGGCACGTGTTTCCAGAGCCTGGTGGCATCACCGGGCTGACGCTGCTGGCGGAGAGTCACCTGGCCATCCACACCTTCCCGGAGCATGGCTTCGCCGCGCTCAATGTCTACTGCTGCCGCCCTCGCGCGCGCCCCGACTTCGAGTCGCTGCTGACGCGCCACCTGAAGGCGGCCTCGTGCGAGGTGCGTGAGCTGAAGCGGGGGGTGAAGGCGTGAGCTTGGGGAGGTGTCCGTCGTGCGGCGCGGATGTGGAGTTCACCGCCGGCTCGGCGCAGGTGATTGTGTGCGGCCACTGCCAGACGGTGGTGGCTCGCAAGGGCGACAACTTCGAGTCGCGCGGGAAGATTGGCCGCATCCTCGTCACCGACTCGCCGCTCCAACTGGGCGCGGAGGGTCGCTACGCGCGCACCGCGTTCCAGGTGGTGGGCCACCTCCAGAAGGACCATGGCGCGGGCCCCTGGGACGAGTGGTACGTGGAGTTCTCCGACGGGCGCTCCGCGTGGGTGAGCGAGTCCGAGGGCGCCTTCCACATGGTCCTCGACGCGGGCGTGGAGGAGGGCGTGTCGCTCTCCGACCTGCACCCCGGCGAGCGCCTGCGCCTGCGCAACCGCGCCTGGGTGGTGGAGGAGCGCGGCCACGGCAAGGTGGTGGCCGCCGAAGGCCAGCTCCCCAGCGACGTGGACCCCACGCAGGACTCCTATTACGTCGACGCCACCGGCTCCAAGGGCGCCTTCATCACGCTCGACTTCGGCACGCGCGACAGGGACCCCGAGGTCTTCATCGGCGAGCGGCTCAAGCTGGAGCAGCTCGGGATTCCCGTCGACCAGCTCCGCCCCCGCGCCCAGCGCAAGGTGGACCTCCAGCAGGCGCGCTGCACCGAGTGCAACGGCCCCCTGGAGCTGCGCGCCCCGGACAAGTCCCTGCGCGTGGGCTGCCCGTTCTGCGGCGCGCTCCTGGACGTCAGCAAGGGCAAGCTGTCCTTCCTGCGGCTGTTGGAGAAGCCGGACCACGCGCCCATCATCCCGCTGGGGGCCAAGGGCACGCTGAAGGGCACCGAGTGGATGTGCATCGGCTTCCTGGTGCGCTCCTGCACGGTGGAGGGCGTGCGCTATCCGTGGGAGGAGTACCTGCTCTTCCACCGGGCGAAGGGCTTCGTCTGGCTGATGCTCTCCAACGGCCACTGGGTGTTCCTGGAGCCGCTGGCCGCCGGTGACGTGGAGCTGGTGCCCCTGAGGTCCGCCTTCCACGACGGCCGCCGCTACAAGGCCTTCCAGAACGTGCACGCCGTCACGGAGAACGTGCAGGGCGAGTTCTACTGGGAGGTGACGGCGGGCGAGTACGCCGAGGCCACCGAGTACGTGTCCCCCCCGTACTCCATCAACGTGGACGCCACCGAGGACGAGGTGACGTACACGTTCGGCGAGTACCTGGATCCCCAGGTGGTGAAGGACGCGTTCAAGCTGAAGGAGGTCGGGCCGACGTACGGCATCGTCCCCAGCCAGCCCAATCCCCTCTCGGCGGGGATGCGCTCCACCATGCTGTGGTCCTTCCTCTGGATTCTGGGGCTGCTGCTCCTGGCGGGCCTCTTCTCCGGCTTCGCGCGGGAGCAGGTGGTGCTCGAGGAGAGCGTCACGGTGCCCCCTGACGCCGCGTCCGGCACGCCCGCCGCGATGAAGTTCAGCGCGCCCTTCGAGCTGACCAAGCGCGGCAACATGAAGGTGGAGCTGGCCGCGGGCCTCAGCAACGACTGGATGGGCGTGCAGGGCGACCTGGTGAACCAGGAGACGGGCGACGTGAGGAGCTTCTATCAGGAGCTCAGTTTCTACCAGGGCAGTGACAGCGACGGCTCCTGGAGCGAGGGCAGCCCGAGCGAGAGCCTGTATCTGTCCGTGCTTCCGGCGGGCAAGTACGTGCTGCGCACCACGGCGTCCTACGACGCGTCGCCCCGACCGTCCGCGCGCAACTACAGCGTGAAGCTGGTGCACGACACGCCCAACGGCAGTTGGTTCTGCGTGGCGCTGGGGCTGCTGCTGCTGGCGCCGGCGTTCTCCTTCTTCCGCTCGCACGGCTTCGAGACGCGCCGGTGGGCGGACAGCAATCTGACGGAATAGACGCGCATGGCACGACACGGAGGCGCGGCATGAAGTGGTTCGGTGGGCTGGTGCTGCTGGGGTACGCGACCATGATGGTGTCCGGGTGGTCGCCCTTCACCCGGGAGGAGAAGGACCGCGTGCCGGGCAACGTGCGTCGAGGCCCGGGTGGCATCCTGCTGTGGACCGGTGGTTTTCAGGGAGGGAAGTGATGCTGTTACTCGGCGTCGTCGTGAGCTGGCAGGGTGTGCTGGCGAGCGTCATCTATTCGCTCATTGGCCTGGCGGTGTTCGTGGCGGGCTTCTTCGTCATCCGCCTCATCATGCCGTTCGACGTGCACAAGGAGCTGGAGGTCGACCAGAACACCGCCGTCGGCATCGTCATCGGCTCCTTCATCCTCGGCCTGTCCATCATCGTGGCCGCGGCCATCGGTGGTTGAGGACCCGGACTCCCGCTCGAAGAAGAAGTGAAGTGACGACGTGAACAAGACGCTGCTGTACATCACCGTCATCGTCATCGCGACGTGCGGGCTCGTCTACGAGCTCGTCGTCGGGGCGCTCGCCAGCTATCTGCTGGGTGACTCGATTACCCAGTTCTCCACCGTCATCGGTGGCTACCTCTTCGCGATGGGCATCGGCAGCTACCTGTCGCGCTACATCGACAAGGGGGTGGCCCAGCGGTTCGTGGAGGTGGAGCTGGCGGTGGCGCTGCTGGGCGGACTGTGCGCCCCGGTGTTGTTCCTCACCTTCACGCTGACGGACCTGTTCCAGGTGGCGCTGTACGGCAGCGTCATCATCATCGGCACGCTGGTGGGGCTGGAGATTCCCCTCCTGCTGCGCATCCTCAAGGACCAGCTCAAGTTCAAGGACCTGGTCAGTCAGGTGCTGTCGCTCGACTACCTGGGCGCGCTCGCCGCAAGCGTCGCCTTCCCGCTGCTCCTCGTCCCCAAGCTGGGGCTGGTGCGCACCTCGCTTTTGTTCGGCGTGCTGAACGCGGCGGTGGGTCTGTGGAGCACGTGGCTGCTCGCGCCGCTGTTGGGCAACCCGCTGCGCCTGCGCGTCAAGGCGGTGATGCTCACGGTGCTGCTGATGGTGGGCTTCGTGCTGGGAGACCGGCTCACGACGTTCTACGAGGACCAGCTCTACGCGGACGACGTGGTGCACGCGTCCAGCTCCCCCTACCAGCGCATCGTCCTGACGCGCGGCAAGCGGGGCTTCTCGCTGTTCCTCAACGGCAACCTCCAGTTCGCCAGCGTGGACGAGTACCGCTACCACGAGTCGCTCGTGCACCCGGCGATGGTGCGCGCGGGCCGCGCGGAGCATGTGCTCATCCTCGGCGGTGGAGACGGGCTCGCCGCGCGCGAGGTGCTGCGCTACCCGGAGGTCCGCTCCGTCACGCTGGTGGACCTGGACCCGGCGATAACCGGGCTGGCCATGGGCTACGGGGAGCTTTCGAAGCTCAACGAGAACGCGCTGAAGGATTCGCGCATGCGCGTCATCAACGCGGACGCCATGCAGTTCCTGATGGAGGGAGACCAGCGCTATGACGTGGTGGTGGTCGACTTCCCGGACCCGAACAACTTCGCGCTGGGCAAGCTGTACACCACGGGCTTCTACAAGCTCCTGAAGAAGCGGGTGGCGCTGGACGGCGTGGCGGTGGTGCAGAGCACCAGCCCCCTGTTCGCCCGGCGTTCATTCTGGTGCGTGGAGACGACGCTGAAGGCCGCGGGCTTCTGGACGCAGCCGTACCACGCGCTGGTGCCCTCGTTCGGTGAGTGGGGCTACGTGCTGGTGGCCCATGAGGCGCCGGGCCACCACCGGCCGCTGCCGGAGGGCCTGCGCTTCCTGGACATGCCCACGCTGGAGTCGCTGACGCTGTTCCCTCCGGACATGAGTCCCCTGCCCACCGAGGTGAACCGGCTCAACAACCAGGTGCTGGTGCACTACTACGAGGAGGAGTGGCGGCGGTGGAACTGACGCGGCGGGAGCTGGTCGCCGCGTTCCTCGGCTCGGCGGTGGCAAGCGGCTGCAAGCGCGAGCAGCCCCGGGCCCCCATTCCGGGCGCCATCGTCGACCGCGCGGTGGAGGTGGGGCACCGGCTGCGCGGTGGGCCGCTGCCTCGCGCCCAGACGCTGGAGACAGTGGACGTGCTGGTGGTGGGCGCGGGCGTCGCGGGCCTGTCCGCCGCGTGGCGCCTGGCGAGCGCGGGCGTGAAGGACGTCCGCGTGGTGGAGCTGGAGGCGGAGCCCGGGGGCACGTCGCGCTCCGGGAAGAACGCCGTGTCCGCCTTCCCGTGGGGTGCGCACTACCTGCCGGCGCCGACGGAGGACCGGGGGCCGGTGGTGCGGCTGCTGCGGGAGATGGGCGCGGTGTCCGGCGTGGACGCGCAGGGGCTGCCGACGTTCGAGGAGGAGCTGCTCATCCAGGAGCCGGAGGAGCGCCACTTCTACCGGGGCCACTGGTACGACGGGCTCTACCTGCGCGTGGGCGCGACGGCGGAGGACCTGGCGGAGCTGGAGCGCTTCGACGCGAAGATGAATGCCTTCGCCGCGGCCCGGGACGCGAAGGGACGCAAGGCCTTCGCGGTGCCCACGGCGCGCTCCAGCGACGACGCCGAGTGGACGGCGCTGGATGCGCTGAGCATGGCGGCCTGGCTGACGCGCGAGGGCTTCCGCTCCACGCGCCTGAAGTGGCTGGTGGACTACGCGTGCCGCGACGACTACGGCGCCACGTCCGAGCACGTGTCCGCGTGGGCCGGCATCTGGTACTTCGCCGCGCGCCAGGACGGACAGGGCGAGCGCAGCGAGGGCTTCCTGAGCTGGCCCGAGGGCAATGGCCGCCTGGTGCATCAGCTCCTCTCCGCGCTGCCGCCCCGCGCGGTGGAGCGCGACGTGCTGGTGCACACGGTGGAGCCGGGCGAGCAGGGCTGCCGGGTGGACGCGTTGGATTCACGCACGGGCAAGCCCCGCTCCTTCCAGGCGCGACAGGTGGTGCTGGCGTGTCCGCGCTTCCTCGCGGCGCACCTGGTGGCGCCGTGGCGGACGGCGCGGCCCGCGTTCCTGGATGCCTTCACCTACGCGCCGTGGGTGGTGGCCAACCTGACGCTGTCGTCGCTGCCCGAGTCGCGGGGCTTCCCGCTGGCGTGGGACAACGTGTTCCAGGAGAGCAACAGCCTGGGCTACGTGGTGGCCACGCACCAGCGGCTGCGCCAGGACGAGCGCGGCCCCACGGTGCTCACGTGGTACCTGCCCATGTCCGGCGCGGACGTGAAGGCCGAGCGCACCAAGGCGCTCTCCGCCAGCTACGCGGACTGGGAGGCGCTCGTCATGGCGGACATGCGTCCCGCGCACCCGGGCATCCTCCAGCAGGCGCAGCGCCTGGAGGTGCAGCGCTGGGGCCACGCCATGGTGCGGCCGACGCCGGGCTTCATGTGGGGCCCCGAGCGCCGCGCCGCGCAGGAGAGCGTGGGGCGTCACCTGCACTTCGCTCACACGGACCTGGGTGGACTGGCCCTCTTCGAGGAGGCCAACTGGTTCGGGGTGAAGGCCGCGGAGCGCGTGCTGTCCGAGCTGGGCCAGGCCTCCGCGAGCTGGCTCTAGCCTCCTTCCTCTCGCGAGGTGCCAGGGGCGGGCGG
>NZ_JABXEM010000185.1:0-23650 GCF_013372595.1 Myxococcus sp. AM011 | reverse complement strand
CCAGCCTCCAGCCCCGTCAACAGCCCCGCCCGAGCATCCTCCTCGAGCCGCGAGTCCCGCGACTGCCCCAGGTCCTTCGCGCTGTAGCGCGAGCGAATCCGCGTCAGGCGGAAGCGATAGCCCACGGACACCTGCAGTGGCCCTCTCAGGGTGCGCCGCGCGTTGAACACGACGCTCGGCAGCGTGCGCTGCTCGAAGCTGTAGTAGCGCAGGCCCCGGAATGAGGGATTGCCCGCGCACACATCCCGCGCGTCCTCCAACTGCTCCCGGTCGTCACACTGGGCGAAGTCCGGCTCGTATCCGGCGGCGGCGCCCTGGCCGAAGTAGGGCGAGAACCGCTCGTTGATGAAGCTCAGGTCCAACCCCAACCGCCAGTCCGAGTCGAAGAAGCGCGGCGCATCCATCATCAGCCGATGGGTGGCCACACCCCGCGTCGTCTGGAAGAACTGCGCGATGAGGGAGTGTCGATAAGGCCGGTACGTGCCATCTCCCGCATCCACCAGCAGGAGCCTCGCGCCGTAGCCGAACCCCTCGTCGCTGTTGAAGTTGAGCAGCGGCAGGCCCTGGACGCGCCACCCCGTGCGCGGCGGAGGCACCAGCGCTTCAACGGGAGGCTCGTCTGCCCAGGCCGAAGTCGCCCCCGTCAGGACGACCATCACCACGAACCACGCGAAGCGACACTGCGACATGCGAAGTCTCCAGGCTCACATTCGAGCCTGGAGACACCATAGCCTTCCCCGCACAGCCCATGACACTTCGCCCCGCGCGTGGGCCCGCTCTCACTCCAGCGGGCTGGACACGGCGTGCGCGGTGGCTGCCTTGGAGTAAGCTCCGCGGCTCGCTCACGAGCGCTGGAGGTAGACGCCCGCGGACAGGCCCTGCTTGACGTTGCGGCTCACCTCGTCGGCGAGCACCTCGTCCTGGCCCGCCTCGAGCGCATCCAGCGTCAGCCGCACCACCTCGACGGTGCTCGACTTCGGCGCGGTGACTTTCTCCGCCATGTCGGTGTCCATGTAGCCGACGTGCAGGGCCACCACCTGCGTCTTCTGGGTGCCCAGCTCCTTGCGCAATCCGTTGGTCAGCGCCCAGGCGGCGGCCTTCGAGGCGCTGTAGCTGGCCGAACCCGGGAAGGCCACCCAACTGAGCACCGAGAGCACGTTGATGATGGCGCCCCCGCCGTTCTTCGCCAGCACGGGCGCGAACGCACTGCTCGTCGCCAGGGGCCCCAGGTAGTTCGTCTCCAGTTCGGCGCGCGCGGCGGACAGCGCGTCCGTGCCCAGGAGGCTCGTGCCCTTCAGGATGCCCGCGTTGTTGATGAGCAGCGTCACGTCGCCCGCCTCGCGGACCAGCGCCTCCAACTGCTCGGGGCGGGTGACGTCCAGTCGGACGGGCACCACCCCTGGAAGCTCCACGCTCGAGGGCTCCCGGGCCGCCGCGTACACCTTGCGAGCCCCCCGCTCCAGCAACGCCTTCGCGAAGGCGAGCCCCAACCCGCGATTGGCACCAGTGACCAGGGCGACAGCATTCTTGACCTGCATGACACTCGACTCCGGCGTGACGGGGTGGACGGAAAAATCCGGGCGACCCCATGGATGAACGTCAAATGGACGGGCAGGCGGGCTCCCGAGTGCCCCTGTCCACCGTATGATGATCATAATATGGAGAAATTCGCACTTCATCGAAAAGCGACATGGGTGGAGGACTGGCCCGTCCGGGCGCCGCTCCCCGCGTCGCTCGCCTGACGGGGCGAGTCCAAGCTGACGCAGCCACGCCGCCACGGTCCGCGGGCGCTGACGCGTCCGACTGAAGCCTGACACGTCAGCGATTCCCCAGCGGCGACGCCCCGGGACCTCCCAAATCCATTCGCGTGACGCGTCAAGGCCGCATCCCCTGCCCCGCATGTCCTTGAAGACAGACACCCAGGAGCAGAAAGGACCTCGGTACACCCATTGCAGTGGACCGGGCCGACGCAAGGCGAATCCCACCCTCCCCCACGAGGCAGACATGTCACGAGTCAACCCACCAGCGATGGACACCGGAATGGACGATGGGCTCCAGCTCGACGTGGCCATCATCGGCGCCGGCGTCTCCGGCCTCTATACAGGCTGGAGACTGCTCGTGGGAGACCTGGCCCCCGAGGGCGTCCGCCCCGAGACAGTCCACATCTTCGAGCTGAGCGAGCGCCTGGGTGGGCGCATCGAATCCGTCTTCCTCCCTGGCATCTCCCTGGCCGCGGAGATTGGCGGCATGCGCTATCTGCAATCGCATGAGATTGTCAATTCGCTCATCACAAAGGTCTTCACAGAGGAGGTGACTCCCATCGACTTCCCCCTGGGCGACGACAGCAATCACTACCGCTACCTGCGCGGGCAGCGCTTCAAGGCCAACGAATGGGAGAACGCCCAGGCCGACCGCCGCACGTACAAGACGCGCTATTTCCTACCCGACGCGGTGGTGGGCTTCACCTCGGACCAGCTCTTCAACAAAATCATCTACGACGTGCTCATGGCGGACCCGTGGTTCCGGGAGAACTATCCAGGCAAGGCCACCTTCACGGCGCCCTATGACTACGCCTTCACCCTGACGGCCCGCGAATGGGATGACGTCAAACCCAACCTGACCTATCACCAACCAGGTCCGTACGACGGCCTGAAGGTCAATGACCTGGGCTTCTGGAACCTCATCAAGGACCAGGTGGGCCAGGAGGCCTACGAGTTCCTGGCCGTGGCTGGCGGGTACTACTCCAACACCATCAACTGGAACGCCGCGGAGGCCTTCCCCTACCTCGTGGGCGACTTCTCCAACGCGGAGGTGAAGTACCAGACGCTGGCGGGCGGCTATGACCAGGTCGGCAATGTCCTCGCGCAGCGCTTCCTCGCGCAGGACCCCAGCGGCAAGCGCGCCCACCTCTGGGGACAGAATGGCCTGCGGCGAATCGACCCGGCGCCAGGCGGCAGCCCGTACAAATACATCCTCACGGTGGCCAATGCCCAGAGCGGCAAGAGCTGGACGGTGTACGCCAAGGCCGTCGTCCTCGCCATGCCCCGCCGCGCCCTGGAGCTGCTGGAGGCGGACCGCTTCTTCGCCACGCCGGAGGTGAGCGAACAGGTCCGCAAGAACCTCGACTCGGTCATCTCCGAGCCGTCGTTCAAGCTCCTGATGGGCTTCGAGTCTCCCTGGTGGCACGAAGAGTTCAACGCCCTGGCGGGCGAGTCCATCACCGACCTGCCGATGCGACAGTGCTACTACTTCGGCACCGACCCTTCGAACAGCCACTCCATCCTGCTGGCCAGCTACAACGACATGCGGACCACCCCCTTCTGGTCCGCGCTGATGGCCTCTCCCCAGCGGAACCTGAAGCGTTTCAAGCCCCGGGCCACGCGACTGGCATCCTCGGAGTCCCTGGCCCAGGTGGAGTCCCTCCAGGCTCCGGCGGTGATGGTCCAGGAGGCCGTCCACCAGCTCCGGGAGCTGCACGGCCCGGAGAACCCCGTCCCCGACCCGTATGTCTCCTACTTCCGCAACTGGACGGATGACCCCTACGGCGGCGGCTACCATGCGTGGCAGGCCGGGGTGAGCGTGCGCGACGTGATGCCCTTCATGCGCCGCCCGGACCCCGCGGAGCGCCTCCACATCTGCGGCGAGGCGTACTCGGACCAGCAGGGCTGGGTGGAAGGCGCCTTCTGCGAGGCGGAGAAGATGCTCCAGGCGCACTTCGGGCTCGCGTGGCCCTCCTGGCTGGACAGCCAGTACTACCTCGGCTGGTAAAGCCAGACACCTCCGTCCCTCCAGAACGAAAGCAACGCAAACATGGACTCCTATGACGTGGTGGTCGTGGGCGCGGGCGCCATTGGCCTGTCCGCCGCCTGGTGGTGCTCGAAGGCCGGCAAGAAGGTCCTCCTGTTGGACCAGTTCGACTTCGACAACGACTTCTTCTCCTCCAAGGGAGAGTCCCGCTTCTTCCGGGTGATGTACTCCAATCCTCACCTGTCCCTGCTGGCGCAATCCGCCTATCCGCTCTGGCGGGAGCTGGAGGACGACAGCGGCCTCGACGGCATCCTCAACGACACGTCCCTGCTGTTCTTCGGCCCGCCCAGCGGGGTGAACACGCCCGAGGGCGACCTCAAGGACTCCCAGGCCGTCCTCGAGGAGCAGGGACTGCCCTTCACCCGCCTCACCGCGGCGGACTTCCCGGAGCGCTACCCCGCGCTCAAGGGGCTGAGTGACGACGTCGTCGGACTGGCGCAGCCCCAGGCGGGCGTCATCGCGGCGGACCGGGCCCTGCAGGCCCTCGCCCAGCTCTGTCGCAAGCAGGGCGTCACCATGATTCCCCGCCGGACGGTCAGCCGCATCCAGGATGCGCCGGGACAGGTCACCGTCTCCACCGCGCAAGGGGACTACACCGGCAAGAAGCTCATCCTGGTGCCCTCCGCCTGGACGAACCCGGTGCTCGACAGCCTGAACCTCCAGTTGGAGCTGGAGATCTGGACCATGACGTATGCGTACTTCACGGTGGCCCAATCCCAGTACAACTACCCGCTCTGGTTCTACTTCGGCGCACCCCAGTTCCCTGGCGATGACCAGACGACCTACTACGGCCTGCCCCCGCTCCTGACGCCCGGGCGCCTCAAGGTGGGCACGGACTTCACCTTCCAGAAGTCCCCGCTGCCGCCCACCTCGCCGCCCCAGGCGGACCCTCGGATGGTGGAGCTGCTCAACACCTTCATGCGGGCGCACTTCCAGGGACTCCAATCCCTGGCACAGGACCCCGTGGGCTGCCTCTACACGATGACCCCGGACCTGAACTTCGTGCTGGATGCCCTGCCCGGCCATCCGGACATCCTCCTGTTCACCGGTGACACGGGGCAGGCGTTCAAGTTCACCCCGCTGCTCGGGAAGATTCTCGCCGAGCTCGCGCTGACGGGCGTCACCCAGTTCAACATCCAGCCCTTCTCCATCCAGCGCCCCGGAATCCTGCGGCCCCGCTGAGCCCTCTCACCCCGTCTCAATCAGGAGTGGTCCATGCCGGATACTGAAAATACAGCCAACGTCCTCGTCGTCGTGGATGCGGAGAGCATCTACAATGCCTACCAGGGGCAGTTCAGCACGGACTCCAACAGGCCCGTGTCCCTGGGCGAGAGCACGCCCTACATCTACATGTTCGTCCGTCAGGACGAGGTGCTCTCCGGTCAGGCCACGGATGACCTGGTCATCACCCTCAACACCAACAACAACATCCGCTGGCGCATCACTTCGCTGACCGGGAACACCCGCTTCAGCGTCGCGCTCAGCCAGTGCAACATCATCCGAGGCGTAGGGCTCATCACCCAGCCTGGCCTCATCGAGCCCACGGTGACGGTGCCCCTCCCGTCGGTGAATGGCTCCCAGGTGACGATCAACCAGACGCAGACCTATACGGACGCCTATTTCCAGGCGACGGCGGTGAACCCCTCGCCTCCCAATGTCTCGTACCAGTTCTCGTTCGTCCTGGCGAACAACGACGGGAACATCCTCAGCTACTTCTCGTGGGATCCGCAGATCTCCATCACCTCATGACGTCACCGGTTGGCTCGCCGACGGTGTCTGACTTCTTCCTTCGAAAGGCTTGGATGCGATATGGGACTGAACAGCGGCTTCATTGATGTGCTCACCGTGGTGGACGTGGACCAGGTCGTCAAGCTGCACGGCCCCAACGCGTCTCTCGACAACCCCCAGGTGTCCATCGCGGATTGTGTGTACATGCTCGTCCGGCGGGACTCGGCCGTGGGGGCGGAGGCGATACCGGAGCTGACGGTCGCCGCGAAGACCAACGACAACCTCCGGTGGCGGCTGGCGTCGCTGACGCTCAACACGCGCTACAGCGCCCTGCTCTACAAGATGACTGTCTCCGGAAATGCGCAGTGCATCACCCAGCCCCAGCCCCTGGTGTCCCACATCAAGGTGCCAGTCCCCGAGGTATCAGGCGGGCAGAGCAGCGGCTTCAACGTGCAGCCCTACGTGGACTTCTTCTTCCAGTCCACCGCGATGCTGCCCACCGCCACGCTCCCCGGCGCGCGGGTGACCTACCAGCTCTATCTCCAGGTGACGGACAACCAGGGCAACAAGGTGGGCACCTACTCGTGGGACCCGTACATCACCATCACGTCATAGGCCGCGCTTCCCATTCACGAGGAGACCCATCATGAGTGACAAGAACCGGCCCTCGGGCCACACCGCGCTCCCTGGGAGCGGCTGTCCGTTCCACCGGGGTGCGGGAAACGCGATGCTGTCCAAGGCGCCCTCCGGCAACCTGGTGCGCCCCCACGGCGGCGTGGGCACGGCCGTCTCCAGCAAGTCGGCGCAGTCGCTGAGCGGAGACAACGGCCCCATCGTCTCCGACTTCTTCCGCATGTTCCCGGACCTGGGCCCTTCCCTCTTCAACGTGGAGGACCTCCGGGCGCTCACCCTGCCTGGCGGCCCCATGGATGTGGCCAACCAGAGCCAGGGCGTCCCCCAGGAAAACCCCACCATCCCCGCGGGCTACACGTTCCTGGGCCAGTTCCTGGACCATGACCTGACGTTCGACGTCTATTCGAACATCAATGGTCGGGACACCCAACCCAACCAGACGCGGGATGCCATCACCCCCACCCTGGACCTGGGCAACATCTACGGCCGGGGGCCCGTGCAGGACGCCTTCCTCTTCGACCAGAAGGACGGCGCCACGCTGCTGTTCGGCCGGCCCGACAATCCGGACGGCGACGTGCTCCGCAATTCACAGGGCACGGCCATCATCGGGGACCCGCGCAATGACGACAACATGTTCGTCGACCAGCTCCATCTGGCCGTCATCAAGTTCCACAATCAGGTGGTCAAGGACCTGTCGAGCCAGTTCTCTGGAGGGGCGCTCTTCACCGAGGCGTCGCAGCGCGTGCGCTGGCATTACCAGTGGATTGTCTACCACGACTTCGTGCGCCGCTTCGTCGGGGATGAGCTGTATGGGAAGCTGGTGAGTCAGGGCCCGCAGTACTTCCCGCCCAACCTCCAGGCGATTCCCATCGAGTTCTCCGCGGCCGCCTACCGCATGGGCCACGCGACGATTCGCGAGTTCTACCAGGTCAATGACAACTACAAGGGCGCGCAGATTTTCGACCTGCACCAGCCCGGGACGTTCCTGAGCCCGGAGAAGCGCGTGGACTGGAAGTACTTCTTCAACACCGACTCGCGCGTCACGCCCCAGGGCGTCAAGCTGTTCGACACGCTGGTGGCGTCGGAGCTGCTTCAGCTGCCCCAGGCCCTCATCCCCGGCTTCGACAATCCCCAGTACCAGGGCAAGCCGGATCCGCTCTACCTGTCGCTGCCGGGCCGCAACCTGCTGCGCCAGAATGAGTTCACCCTGCCGGCGGGACAGACGGTCGCCAAGGCGCTGGGGACGACCCAGTACTCCAATTCCCAGTTGGGCCTGCCGACGAGCTGGGGGAGCACGCTGGCGCCGCTCTGGTTCTACATCCTCAAGGAGGCGAAGCTCGCCAACCAGGGCCGCTTCCTCGGGCCCGTGGGCGGTCGCATCGTGGGTGAGACGTTCTTCAGCGTGCTCATCAACGACCCCCAGTCCTTCCTGCACAACAAGGGCTGGAAACCCACCTACGGCACGGGCGGCGACTTCACCATCGTCGACCTGCTGCGCATCGCGGACGCGTACAAGTCCTCCTGAGGTTCCCCCAGGCACGACTGTCTCCGGGCTCTGTATCGGGCCCGGAGACGCTCACCCACCTGGGGCTACTTGCCCCAGCGGAGCAGCTTCGTGCGGGCCGTCTCGGAGAGCTGCGTGACGACGAACTGCTCCAGCAGGGAGGGGTCCGGCTCCTTGCGCACGGGGTCCACCATGAAGTCCCAGGTCTCGAAGTCGGTGGGGTCCTGGAAGAGAATCAACCCCACGCCCATCCGCTGCGCCTCCGAGGTGAGGCGGGCTTTGTCCGAGTCATCGGGATTGAGGGGCAGCTCCAGGAGCGCGAAGGCGTGGGTCGCCGTTCTCGCGTGCGCCGCGGCCTCGAAGATGCCCGTGACGTTGAACTCCCACCGCGGCTTGATTTCGAACGTCCAGATATCGAACGTGCGCCCGGGCCAGTGCGAGAACGTGCGCATGCTGATGGCGGTGATGTCCGGCCGGGTCCAGACGCCGCCTGTCTTCCTGTTGCCCTGGTTGGCCGTAATCTCGATGTGGACGTCGTGGAGCCCGCGCTCCTTGGTCCACTTCTCGCGCAGCACCTCCAGGCAGGGGCCGTAGAGGTCCGCCTCGGTCCTGTCCAACAGGGAGGCGGAGGCCGCCGTTCCAGGGAGGGGCCCGGTGAGGACATTCACCTCCGGGGACTTCTCCTCCTTGACCAGCACCACACTGCCGCCGCGTCCCCTGCCCCGGAGAATCTGGCCATCCTCCAGGAGCTGATCCCGCAGGCGCCAATACTCCGCCTCCGACCAGCCCAATTCATTCATCAGACTGGTGTTGCCGGACGAGCCTCCCATCTGGGTCAGGACATCGAGGAACTTCTTCCGCTGGGAATCATCGAGGGGGCGCCCGGCCATTGACAGTCCTCCGTGCGAACAGGAGCCTGTCGATTCTGCCACGAATTGAGGACCGCCGGAGAAGTGACCACGCACGAAAGGAGAGCCCCCTCGCGGAAGCTCCCCCAAGCACGACCTCGAAGAGTGTGCTTTTGCCGCGACTCAGTGCGTCTCGACGTAGATCTGATCCAGGGTCGGGCTGAGGCCCTGGTTCTGGACGTACAGGCGCGCGCCGGGCCAGGCGCAGTTCAGGCTCGTGGGATAGACCTGATTCGGCGCCAGCAGGATGGAGATGTTGTTCGCGCCGCAGTACGCGTTGAAGCGCGTGGAGCGGGTGGCGGACATGTTCCGGACATAGAACGGCGTCGTGCCGAACAGCCAGGTCGAGAAGTCACGCGTCTGACCGCCAGCGATGAACGCGCTCTCCACGGCCTGCGTTGCTTCACCCATCTCCGGGTTCTGGGCGGCCTCCTCCGGCGTGTACTCCCCGCCGCAGCCCACCGACATCAGACACACCACTCCCATCACTCCCAACGTATTGAACGACTTCATGACTTCCCCCTCATTGCGAGTTACCCCTGACTCGGGGCGGCCTCTGTGTATAAGTACTTCCACGCAGTGTAAATGGTGTATTCATGACACCGCGTGGGTCTGGTTTGAGGGGATGGTTGTCATTGACCACGCCGTAACATGAAGGGTTACTGACGGGTGGCGGGCGACCCGGGCTCTGTTTCAAGCCCGGGTCCCTTGCTCACTCCGGCGGTCCACGCCTCGGCGGTGGCTGGGATTTCATGCGCTCGTATTCCTCATCCGTGAAGACACGGCTTCGCGTGAGGAACCGCACGCCGAGGGGCGCTTCCAGGCTGAAGCCCGCGCCCCTTCCCGGCACCACGTCCAGCGTCAGGTGCGTGTGTTGCCAGACCTCGAACTGCGCGCCGCCGATGTAGACGGGGCAGTCCTCGACTTCGCCCAGGAAGACGTCCCGCTGGCCGACACGGAACTCCTTCGCCGGGTAGCACATGGGCGCGCTGCCGTCGCAGCAGCCCCCCGACTGGTGGAACATCAGCGGCCCGTTCGCGGCACGCAGGGAGCGGATGACGGCGGCGGCCTCGGGCGTCACCGCCACCCGGGCCACCTCCTGCTCCGGCTGCCCACCCGCGCCGGGCCCGGCACGGGTATCACTCATCAGAAGAACCCCATCGCCTTCGGGCTGTAGCTGACGAGCAGGTTCTTCGTCTGCTGGTAGTGGTCCAGCATCTTCCGGTGCGTCTCGCGGCCGATGCCCGACTGCTTGTAGCCGCCGAACGCCGCGTGCGCCGGGTACAGGTGGTAGCAGTTGGTCCACACGCGGCCCGCTTCGATGGTGCGGCCCGCGCGGTACGCGGTGTTCGTGTCACGCGTCCACACACCCGCGCCCAGGCCATACAACGTGTCATTGGCCATGCGCATCGCGTCGTCGAAGTCCTTGAACGTGGTGACGCTCACCACCGGCCCGAAGATCTCCTCCTGGAACACGCGCATCTTGTTGTCCCCCTGGAACACCGTCGGGGCCACGTAGTAGCCGCCCTTGAGGTCGCCCGGCAGGCTCACGCGCTCGCCGCCCGTGAGGACCTTGGCGCCCTCCTTCTTGCCGATGTCGATGTAGCCGAGGATCTTCTCGAGCTGGTCATTGGACGCCTGCGCGCCCAGCGTCGTCTCCGTGTCCAGCGGGTTGCCCGGACGAATCTTCTTCACGCGCTCCAGCGCGCGCTCCATGAACTGGCCGTAGATGCGCTCGCCCACCAGCGCGCGGGACGGACACGTGCAGACCTCGCCCTGGTTCAGCGCGAACATGGCGAAGCCCTCCATCGCCTTGTCCAGGAAGTCGTCGTCGTGCGCCATGACGTCGTCGAAGAAGATGTTCGGGCTCTTGCCGCCCAGCTCCAGCGTCACGGGGATGAGGTTCTCGCTCGCGTACTGGAGGATGAGCCGGCCCGTCGTCGTCTCACCCGTGAAGGCGACCTTCGCCACGCGGGGGCTGCTGGCCAGCGGCTTGCCCGCCTCGACGCCAAAGCCGTTGACGATGTTGAGGACACCTTCGGGCAGCAGGTCCTGGATGAGCTCGGCCAGGACGAGGATGCTCGCGGGCGTCTGCTCCGCGGGCTTGAGCACCACGCAGTTGCCCGCCGCCAGTGCGGGCGCCACCTTCCACACCGCCATCAGGATGGGGAAGTTCCACGGGATGATCTGCCCCACCACGCCCAGCGGCTCGTGGAAGTGATAGGCGACGGTGTCGTGGTCCAGTTCGCCCACCGTGCCTTCCTGCGCGCGGATGCAGCCGGCGAAGTAGCGGAAGTGGTCGATGGCCAGCGGCAGGTCCGCCGCGAGCGTCTCGCGCACCGGCTTGCCGTTGTCCCACGTCTCGGCCAGGGCGAGCATCTCGAGGTTCTGCTCCATCCGGTCGGCGATCTTCAGCAGGATGTTCGAGCGCGCGGTGGGAGACGTGCGGCCCCAGGAGACGCGCGCCGCGTGCGCCGCATCCAGCGCCAGGTCGATGTCCTCCGCCGTGGAGCGGGGAATCTCGCAGAAGACCTGTCCCGTCACGGGGGAGATGTTCTCGAAGTATTGCCCGCGCTTCGGCTCGACCCAGCGACCTCCGATGAAGTTCTGGTAGCGGGCCTTGAACTTCACCTTCGAGCCGGGCTGATTGGGGGCGGCGTAGATCATGAACGCTCTCCTTGCGGGTGGGGCTGCGGGTGGAAGCCCTGTCCCCCAGAGCAGCACGCATGCCATGCCCCGCACCGACGACGTCGCGGCGCGTCGTGTCCCGCGATGCGACACCTTCGTCCGCACGCATGGCGCACCTCGCGACAGTGTCGCGTCCGGTGTGCCACCGCCTGGATGGAATGTTCCGATGCGGGCGCGTGAGTGCACGCGGGCCCGGCCTCGCTCACAGCGGCCGAGCGGCCCGCGTCACGAGCGCGGAGGGAGCTTCAAGCCGAAGCGCTCCACCATCCGGTACAGCGTGCTGCGCGCGATTCCCAGCAGGCGCGCCGCGCGGGCCACGTTGCCACCGCTGCGCGACAGCGCCTCCAGGATGGCGTGGGCCTCCAGCTCCCGCAGGCCCGTGGCGCTGACGGGTTGCTGCTCGACGGCGGGCGAGGGAGCGGACGCCCGGCCCAGTTCGGGTGGGAGCGCCGCCGCGCTCACCACGGACTCACCACCGGCTCGCACCAGGGCCAGGCGCAACACCGTCTTCAGCTCGCGCACGTTGCCCAGCCACGCGTGGGCCCGCAGTCGCGCGAGCGCCTCGGCGGACAGCGTGCTCGGCGGATGGCCTCCTTCGACGCACAGCTCGGTCAACAACGAGCGGGCCAGCTCCGGCAGGTCCACCCGCTCTCGCAGCGGAGGCAGCCGCAGCACCGCCCCCTGGAGGCGATAGTAGAGGTCGCTCCGGAAGGTGCCCTCGCGCACGGCCGCTTCGAGGTCCCGACACGTGGCGCCGATGAGGCGGAAGCGCGAGTGCCTCACCCGCGACTCGCCCGCGCGCGAGTACCCGCCATCCTCCAGTACGCGCAGCAGCATCACCTGCAACGCCGCGGGCATCTCCGCGAGCTCATCCAGGAAGAGCGTGCCGCCATCCGCCGCGGCCAGCTTGCCATCCGCCCCACCCGCGCGAGCCCCCGTGAAGGAGCCCGGCGCATGGCCGAACAGCTCACTCTCCAGCAACGTGCCCGAGAGCGCGCCACAGTTGACGGCGACGAAGGGACCGGATGCCACCGCGCTCGCGTCATGCACCGCGCGCGCGAGCAGCTCCTTGCCCGTGCCCGTCTCCGAGAGGAGCAACACCGGCAGCGTCGTCGGCGCGAACCGCGCGGCCTCGCGCAGCGTGGCGCGATGCTCGGGGTCACTCCCCTTCAGCCGGGCCCAGGCGCCTTCATCGGGGATGACTTCCGCCACCACGGGCCGCATCCGCGCCGTGACATGCGTCGCGCGCGGCTCCAGCCGCACCAGCACCGCCAGCGCCGAGTCGCCCTCCCCCACCGCCTCCGCATGCACCCGCCACATCGCGCCCGACGCCTGATGCCGCGCCTCCAGCGCATGCCCCCGCAGCGCAGCGTCCTTCAAGGCCCGCCAGGACAGGCCGAGCACGCGCCCCGGCGACACGTCCCCTCGCGAGGACTCCATGCCGAGCAGTGAGCGCGCCGCCCCGTTGAGGCGCCGCACGCGTCCCGGCGGCTCGATGAGCAGCACGGGGCCATCCTCGCGCGACAGGTGCGCCTCCAGCCCTCCTCGGGCCGCCGCCGCCACGCGCGCCCATGCCACCTCGCGCAGCCGCGCCTCCGCCGAGTGGGCGATGCTCGCCACCGCCACCAGCACCAGCGGGTCCGCGCCGCTCGCGGGGCCCGTGATGTCCAGCACGCCGACGACTTCGCCGAACGGGTCCTTCACCGGCGCGGCGTAGCAGACGAGCCCATGGTGCCGCTGCGCGTAGTGCGCGGGCCCCACCACGGCCACGGCCGAGGACTCCACCAGCGCGGTGCCAATCGCGTTGGTGCCGCGCGACACCTCATCCCAGCAGGCACCGGCCACCAGTCGGACGTAGTCCGCGTGGTCCCTGAAGTCGCCGCCCGAGCTGCGCGTGGCGAGGATGACGCCCTCCCGGTCCGCCAGGAGCGCCACCCGCCCCGAAGGCATGGGCGCGGCGGCGAGCAGGTCCAGGATGTCGCGGACCTCGTGCCACACCGGCTCCAGGCGGGCGCGACGCTCGATGAGCGCGACACCGGCGACGCTCGGGCCCTCGTCCGGCAGGCCCGTGCTCGGAGCGCCGAGCGCCCGCGAGCGCTGCCACCGCGACAGGATGGGCGGGGCCTCTGGAATCGAGGCCACCTCCCCATCGAGCGCGCCGACGAGAAACTGCTCCCACAGGTGCGCGGAGGCGCTGAGCGTGAGCGTTCCCATGGGACGTGATTATTCGGCCAGTCCCCACGCCGACGGCAACCCATGGCCTCCCCGAAACGCGACTGCTGAACCAACGCAGTGCGGCGTCCGGAGAGGCCAGGGGCCTGTCACGTGACTACTTGTCGGTGGCGTCCTCAATCTTGTCGCCCGCTTCCTCGGCGGCGTCCTCGACCTTGTCGCCCACCTTCTCGGCGGCGTCCTCGGTCTTGTCCGCGGCGCGCTCCGCGTCGTCCTTCGCGCTCTCACGGGTGTTGCGGTGGCAGCCCACTCCGAACGTCAGGGAACCCACCACCAGCGCCACCAGAATCTTCGCCTGCACCGTCAGCTCCTCGCGTGGCGACACCGTGCATCGCGCCCCGGTGTCGCATTGTGCGCGGGAAGCTAGTCACGACCCGCCGGCTGCCAAGTGCTCACCGCCAGGCTTTTCGCCGGACTCACGGGCTCAGAAGACGCAATAGCCATTGGAGCCGCAGGTGCCCTGCAGGCCCTCGCAGACGCAGTTCCAGTCGCCACCGCAGCGGTAGCCCGTGCACAACCCAGGGCCCCCACCGCCGTCTGCGTCAACTTCTGGTGCCAGTACACCTACCCGGATCCGGGCGGCGGTGGCCGCCTCGGGGCAGTTGTCCTCGCAGTTCCAGTCCCCACCACACCGGGCCGGTCCACAGGTGAGCAGCGAGCTCTGGCTGCTGGAGTCCTCGCGAGAGACCAGCTCCTCCTCCGAGGACTCCGCGAAGGCGGGCAGCGCGGTGAGCGCGAAGGTGAGCACCACGGCAAGGCTCCAGGGATACGACACGCGACGCGAAGTCATAGCGGCTCCTCCAGGTGACCCGCCCGGGCTTCAGTCCAGGTCCCGTACGGGGAGTATGAGACTAGCACTCCTGGAAAGAGCCGTTCGCGCGGGCCTTCACCCGCGCCCGGATTCCGTCGTCAGGGGGAGGTGCTCTTGACGGAGCCCGGCTCGTCGGGCCAGTGCTTCAGGGTCTTCGAGTCGAGCTCTTCCTTGTCCGACGGCTTGGGGACGCAGCGCAGCGCGCCGTTTCGCTCGCGGACGCTGGGGTCTCTCGCGGACACCATGATGACCCGCTCGCCTTCGGGGCTCACCTGCGAGACGACCTGCTGCGCCTCCAACAGGGCCTGGAGCGAGGGCTTCGCGAACAGCTTCCGCGTGAGCTGTTCGGCGGGAATGCCCGCGTCGACCAACTCCCGGACCTCTTCACACAACCGGCCCGAGGTCCGCGCGCCCTCTGGCTCGAACTGGGGCCACGAGCTGCGCACCAGGCGCGCGCGCCCCGACATCAGCCAGCCCACGTGGTGCCCGATTCCCACCGAGGCCATCGTCGAGGCGAAGAGCAGGACGCCCACGAGCAGCAGCGACACGCTCCAGCGTGGGCGCCACGTGGAGGCCTCTGGTGCCCCGGCATGGAGCTGACGCCACAGCCACCGGAGGAACAGGTGGGAGCCCGCGCCGAGCATCGCCGCGACGACGAGGAACTCGACGATGGCGCCCCACCGCGGCGTCACCTCCGGCACCACCTGCTGGAGGAAGGACAGCCAGCCGAAGGCGAGCAGGAACGGCACGCTCAGGACCCAGACCTGCCCCATGCAGAGGAAGACCATCGCCGCGAAGACGCCGACCAGGACGAGCACTCCCTTCTTGCCCGACGTCACGGCGCGCCCTCCGCCACGAGCGCGCGGTGGATGTCCTCGACGGGGAGGCGCCGGAGGTCCCCATCGGTGAAGAGCACCCAGCGCTCACGTCCGAAGAGGCCCGGCTCGTAGGCCAGTGGAGCCGCGGGGGCGTCCGCCTTCTGCCCGCCGATGTAGATGAAGTGCAGGCCGGAGTCCCCGAGCACCTTCCAGCGCGCGGCGGGAAGCTCGGTGCCCTGGTCGTTCTGGGGGAAGTCACCGCCATGCTCGGCGGCATGGGCCCACAGCGCCACGCGCAGCTCATCCAACCGTTGACGCCGCGCCTGGACCAGCAGCTCCGCGTCCGAGGGAGGCGGCGCGGGGATGACCTGATACGTGACGCCCTTCTTCTCCCAGGCGCCCGGCGTCATCAGCTCGCGGCCACCGGCGATCATCGACAGGACGAGCTGGAGGCCCAGCCCCAGCAGGAACACCAACGCGAGCGCCGCCCGGTAGCTCAAGCGGGGCAGCCGGGGCACGTCCCGCCGCAGCCAGTTCCACAGCCCCCAGACGCCCAGCGACACGAGCAGGAAGATGGCGATGAAGAAGGAGATGGCCTCCAGCCGCTGCTCGGCGATTTCCGTGAGCGAGAAGCTGGGCATTCCCGCCAGGGCCACGGCCGGGGTCAGCAGCAGGAACGAGACGAGGGGCTTTGTCAGACGCACGCCAGGCAGTCTGCCTTGCTCGGGTGACAGGAAGTCAACCAGGCGCCCGGCTGTGCTGGGCGACCGGGCCGTCCAGGGCATCTCCCCCGAGGGTCTCTGCGTTCAAGGGGAAGGAACATCCTGAGACGAGCGGGATACCCATCGAGGAGGGCCGACGATGCGCACCTGGAAGAGTACCTGGCGATGGCTGCGCCTGGGGGGCGTGAGCGCGGGCGCGCTGCTGGCGTCATTCGGCTGCGCCATGGGGCCCGAGGAATTCGGTCCCCAGTTGAAGTCGACCGCGCCGACGCTGGGCAGCAACATCTCCATCTTTCGCGATGTGATGGCGCCATATGGCGAGTGGCTCCAGCTCCCCGAGGTCGGCTGGGTATGGCGCCCCGACGCGAAGCTCGTGGGCCTGGACTTCGTGCCCTACGCCACCTCCGGCCAGTGGGTGTTCAGCGACTGGGGCTGGACGTTCCAGAGCGACTGGGACTGGGGCTGGGCCCCGTTCCACTTCGGCAGGTGGTTCGTCGCGCCCTCTCAGGGCTGGGTGTGGTGGCCCGACGACGAGTGGGCCCCTTCCTGGGTGGACTGGCGCTGGGGAGAAGGCCTCGCTGGCTGGCAGCCCATGCCCCTGCCAGGGATGAATGTCCGGAGGCCGTGGACCTTCGTGGCCACCAGCGACCTGGTGCAACCCGATGTCAGCCGCTACCTGGTTCCACCTGGCCAGGAGGCCGCGCTGGTGGGAAAGACGCAGCCGGTGGGCGAGCGCGTGACGGGACGCACGGGCCAGTGGAACGTGGGCCCCACGCCCGACGAGGTGGCGAGCGCCACCGGAGCGCCCGTGCCTCGCACCGGGCCCATCGCTCCGCCCACGGGGCAGCCGCCCATCGCGGGGCCTCACGCCGCCGCGCGGTGACGTGAAGGGCGCGCGGGAGCCAGCGAACAGGAGGCTCCTTCCGGGGGGCGGGACGGGCAGGCCCGGGACGCCACGAGCGAGGGTGGTCGAACCCGCCCCCGACGTCCCAGCTTCCTGTCACGCATTGGCCGAAAGGAGCCCAGCACATGCCCTCAACCCCGCAGCCCTTCGTCAGCGACCTCCAGGAGATTCGCCGCAGAGCCCGTGAGCACCTGGAGGAAGGTGCCCTCACGGAGAACTACAAGGGCGATGTGAACACGACGCTCAAGCTGCTCAACGACGCGCTCGCCACGGAAATCGTCTGCGTGCTGCGCTACACGTTCCACTACGTCTCCGCCCAGGGCATCCACAGCGAGGCGGTGAAGGACGAGTTCGGCGAGCACGCGCGGGAGGAGCAGGAGCACGCGCTGCGCCTCGCCGAGCGCATCAACCAGTTGGGCGGACGCCCGGACTTCAACCCCGACGGCCTGCTGTCACGCAGCTCCAGTCAGTACGTCGAGGGGCAGAACCTGGTGGACATGATTCGGGAGAACCTGGTGGCGGAGCGCATCGCCATCGAGACGTACCGCGACTTGATTCGCTACTTCTCGGACAAGGACCCCACCACGCGGCGGCTCCTCGAGGACATCCTCGCCAAGGAGGAGGAGCACGCCAACGACATGCATGACCTGCTGGTGGCGCACCAGGGTCAGCCGATGCTCAACAACTGAAGCCGGCTCACGACACCGCGTGCCCCTCGGAGGAGACCGCGCTCCGGGCGGGCACGTCGGCCCGGGCCTCCCAGGCGCGCGCGCTGGCGTCGCGATAGCTCACCATCTGTCCGAGGGCGGGCTCCCACAGGTTCAACCGCAGGCAGTGGGCGATGTCGCGCGGGCTCAGCGTCGTGACGTGCGGATGCTGGAGCTCGGGGATGGCCGCCATCGCCTCGGGGAGTCGGTAGAACGGGATGCGCGGGTTGAGGTGGTGCACGTGGTGGTAGCCGATGTTGCCGGTGAACCACGCCATCACCTTGCCGCAGCGCAGGTAGCTGGAGGCCTCCAGCGCGGAATCCGCGTGGGTCCACTGGTGCTCCGGCAGGATGCGGACCTCGTCGAAGTTGTGCTGCGAGTAGAAGAGGTACGTGCCCAGGGCATACGCGAGGAACAGCGGGCCCACGAAGGCGAACAGGTACACGGCGGGGCCGAAGAAGACCCAGAGCGCCACGGACAGGGCCACGTGCACGCCGAGCGCGAGCCCGGACGTCCAGTAGCGCTTCGGGTCCTTCACGAAGGGCACCAGGCACAGGCTGATGAGGAACGCGGTGACGTAGCCGAGCAGGATGGTCACCGGGTGGCGCTCCACCGCGTAGCCCAGCCGCTGCCAGCCGGACGCATTTCGCCACTGCTCGGTGGTCCACGTGGCGAACGTGCCCGCCGAGTCCGCGGCGATGCGCGCCGTGTTGGCGTGGTGGTGGTTGTGCGTGTCATTCCAGATGCGCGCGGGCGTGAGCGTCAGGATGCCCTGCACGTGGAAGAGGACCTTCGCCCAGCGCGAGGAGGGCAACAGCGCCCCGTGCATGGCGTCATGGAAGAGGATGAACGCGCGGATGAGGACGAGCGCCTCCAGCACGCCCCCCACGACGCGCAGGGGCCACCAGGGCGCGGCCACCGCCAGCGTCACGGCCGCCGCGAGCGCGGCATAGGTGGCCGCCAGGTTCCAGCTCGAGCGCGCGACGTCCTGCAGGGCGAAGGGGCGCGTCCGGGCAATGAGCTCCTTGCTCGACGGCGGCGGTGCGGCTCGTTCCATTGAGAGGGGCTCCTACAAGCGTGGGGTGTGTCCGGCCCGGTGCCGGAGATGAGGAGCCAGCGTTGTCCCATCGCCATGTCACGCGTGGGTCAGCCGTTGAAACGACACGGAGCGTGACGGAGATGACGCGGTTCGCCGTGTGTAATGGCTTGCACGGTCGCGCCCCCTTCCTCCCCTGGCGACCGGGAGGCCCGGCGCCCGACCTTCTGGTGGGTTTGGGTAGAATCGGGAGTCGCTGCCTGTTAGGTCCAGACGTTCTCCAAGGAGCAGCCCGTGTTCCGCATCGAAACCGACCGGGACCTCATCGAGTCCTTCCGTCCGAGAGACCGCCGCGTCATCGAGATGCCGCCGGGCCTCACCTTCCCCTTGTTCGTGCGTGACTACGTGGCCTGGACGGAGACGTCCGGCTTGCGCGTGTACCTCGTCTTCTCCGCGCCTGGCAGCCACCAGCCCATCGGCATCATCTTCCGGCGTGACAGAGGCGGGCCCGACGTCGCCCGCATGTGCGAGTGGTGCCACGACTACGGCTCGTCGCACACGGTGGACCTGCTCACCACGGACGTGGACAGCAAGGTCCGCGTGGGCATCAGCCTCTGCGTCGACCTGCGCTGCAAGGAGAAGCTGGAGGACGCGGCCAACCGCGCCGGCAGGCACACCCTGGAGGCGCTGGACCAGCTGCGCGCGCGCATGTTCCGCTTCGCGAACGAGGCGCTCGGCATCGAAGCCAAGCCCTCCGCGCCCGCCGCCTGGTGACGACTACCCGACGGAGGCGTTGGCCCGCTGCACCTGCGTCACGCCGGGCAGCATGGGCGCGGGGTTGAGGGCCTGCACCAGCAGGGACCTCAGCGCCTCGCCCAGGTCGTCCACGACGCTCAGCGCGCCCGCGGGTGCGCCCTGGAGCGCCGCCGGGACTTCGGCGCCCACGACGACGATGGGCATCCGCGCCTCCCACGCCAGGTAGTGCGCCAGCCCCACCGCCGGCTCTGTCACGTCCAGCAGCAACGCCCCCACCGCGCCCGCG
Source organism: Myxococcus sp. AM011 (assembly GCF_013372595.1). NCBI lineage: Bacteria > Pseudomonadati > Myxococcota > Myxococcia > Myxococcales > Myxococcaceae > Myxococcus > Myxococcus sp. AM011. The sequence continues at coordinate 4,110 of NZ_JABXEM010000185.1, read as the reverse complement.
CTGAAGGGGCGCCACAGGGGCCGGGCCGCCTCGGCGGGGGGCAGCATGCAGAAGTCCAGCCGCAGCACCTCGCTCAGCACCAGCCGGCCCAGCGTCCCGAAGCCGCTCTTCACCGCGGTGGGCTCCGCCGACAGCGCCTCCAGGCCCGGCACGCGCGCCATCACCCGACGCGCGGCGGACGCGCCGCTGCCACACACGAAAATCTTGGCGGTGGCCACCCGCGACGGCGCCTTCGTGCGGAGGATTCGGCCCCGCAGCGCGTGCACCTCCGCCGCGCCCAGCAGCTCATTGGCGTTGGCGTCCGTGCCATTCACGTCCGCCGGCCTCGCCACCCCGCGCTGCATCAGCGTGGACAACACGCCGAGCACTTCCAGGTCCGTGGCGGGCGCCAGGTCCAGCACCTCGCCCAGCGCGCGAGGCTGGCGCAAGAGGTCCATCACCTGCGCCGTCACCGGGTGCTGGTCCTGCTGGAAGGGCACGTCCGGCGCCAGCATCAGCCGCGTGTGGCGCGGGGGCAGGCCCGGCATCAGGCGATTGACCTCGTCCGACTGCCGCATGCCCTCCAGCAGCGCGTCGTCCATGGCGCGGTTGATGCGCGCCTTCGCGGCGCTGGCGCCCGGAGAGAACGTGAAGGTCCCATCGCCCCAGGCCAGCAGGCGGAACAGCGCCTTCTCGCCCTCCACCCGCCCCAGCTTCGAATTCACGGGGCGGCCCTCCACCACGTGGATTTCACCGCGCTCGTTGCCCCGCTCCAGCGACAGCTTCCCGCTGCGCCGGTTCATCCCGAGCAGCTGCATCAGGTCCGGGATGCTGAGCTGACTGAGCGAACCTTCGATTTCCTGCTGCTCGACCTTGAGGTCCTTGGCCGCCTCGTTGCGCCGGAAGATGTGCTCGATTCGGCTGAGCACCTCGTCCAGGTTGAAGGGCTTGCGCAGGTAGCCGTCCCGCAGGCCGCGATACCTATCCCCGTCGAAGCTCGACGTCGTGAGCACCACCGGGATGTCTTCAGTGCGCGGGTTGGTGCGCAGGATCTGGATGAAGGTGCGCGCCTCCAGCAGCCGACAGTGCTCGTCGAACAACGTGAGGTCCGGGTGGCGCAGCACCGCCACCTCCAGCGCCCGCGAGCCATCCGGCGCGTAGTGCACCTGGTAGCCCTTGGTGCGCAGCGCGCGGGACAGCGCGCGCACGGACTCGAGGTCGGGGTCGGCGATGAGGATCTTCCGGACCTGGGCCACGGGTCGCTCCGCTTCCTGTCAGTAGGGCTGCAGGTCGTATTCGGCCTGCAGCTTGGAGATGAGCCCGTCCACCACTGCGGTGTCCGAGGTGTGGAAGCCCCACGTCGCGCCCCGCCCCCGCCGCTGGATGAGCGCATACGCCGCGCTCTCCGACAGCCAGAGGATGAACTCGTGCCGGGACACCCGCTCGTCGCCCTCCAGGAACACGGGCGTCAGCGCGGGATGCGACTCCAGGTCCACCCGGCGGCCCAGCAGGTAGATGCGCGAGGACAGGTCCGGCGGCGCCGACTCCAGCCCGGCCGCTATCGGCAGGTCCGCGCGAATCTCCGGCCCGCCCACGTACAAGAGGCCGCGCGTGCCCGGGTCTCGGGTCAGCTCGCGGGCAATCTCCGCCTGGAGCTCGTCGAAGAGGACATCCGCCACCTTGCCTCGGCGGCTGGGCTCGGCGCGCTCGTCCACCGGCAGCCTGGGGCTGTTGGGCGTGCCCAGAAGCAGGTCCACCTCGTCCCAGAACGGCAGCCCGTCCAGCATCAGTCGGCGCTGGAGCGACGCGCGACGCTCGTCCATGCGGCGACGGCAACGGTGCACCAGCTCGTCGAAGTCCTCGCCGTCCTTCGGGAAGGTGCTCGCACCGCCCACGAGGGCCAGCGGCAGGCGCGACTCCACGTCCTGGACTTCAGGCTCCTCGCGCACCGCCGCCACCGCGCGACGCACGAACATCATCGCGCCGAAGAAGTCCGTCTCCGGCAGCAACAGGTAGAACTCCTGGTCGCTCGCCTTCGCGATGACGTCCGAGTCCCGGATGATTTTGCTCAGCGCGCGGATGATGCCGCGCACCGCCTTCTTCGCGTCCGCCGCGCCCTGGCGCACGCGCACCAGCGGCAGGTTGTCTATGGAGAAGGTCAAGAGCGAGAACGTCCGCCCGTATCGCCGCGCCTTGTAGATCTCCTTGGAGGCGTAGTCGGTGAAGTAGCTGAGGTTGTAGGCCGCCGTCTCGCGGTCTCTCAGGCCCAGGCGCTGGAGCGCCATCATCCGCCGGCCGTTCTTCACGCTCACGGCGGCGAAGTCCGCGAGCACGCGGGCGTCGCGCGAGTGCTCCTGCCGGAAGTCCCCGGTCAGCGGGTCCGAGAGCTGCGCGAGGCCGACGATTTCCCCGGAGACCATCAGCGGCACGTACAGCACCGCGGAGCGCTCATCCCGCGCGAACCACGGCTGAGCATCCCGCAGGCGCCCCGCCAGGGGTCCTTCCGGGTTCATCTTCTCCGCGAGGAACTGCTTGTCGAGCAGCCCCCGGTACGCGCGCAGCACCAGGTCTCCCCGGTCGTCCAGCACCCACAGCGCGGCGCTCTGCGCGTCGCACACCGCGGACAGCTCCGAGATGATGCGCTCCTGCAGCCACTCCAAATCCGACTGGGAGATGAGCTCCAGGCAGCGCTGGTGCAGGTTGTGGAAGCGGGCGAACTCGATGTTCTCGTCGCGCAGCTGGGTGCGCTCCCGGCGCAGGGCGGCGCGCTCCAGGGCGCGGTCCACCGCGAGCACCAGGTCCGTCTCCTCCACGGGCTTGGCCAGACAGTCCGCCGCGCCCGAGCGCAGCGCCATCTCCGAGCCCTTCACGTCGGTGCGTTGGCTGACCAGGATGACTTCCTGGTCCGGGTCTCTCTCTCGAAGGCGCGCGGTGAGCGCGAAGCCGTCGACGCCCGGCATCACCACGTCGGTGATGACCAGGTCGAAGGGCGTGCGAGCCGCCTCCTCGAGCGCCAACGTGCCGTTCTCCACCGAAACCACACGGTGCCCATGACGGGACAGCATGTCGCTGGCGAGCTGGCGGAAGAACAGATCGTCGTCGACGACGAGAATGGGACCGGCCACGCGCTGTCTGACCCGGGTGCGAAGGGGGAGGTCGGAGGTTACCGGCCCCCAGCAAGCGCGACAACGCCCTCGAAGACGAAGGCGACAGGACCACGGAGGCGGATGTCGGACAGGTCGGCGGGCACGCGGATGCGCAGGTTGCCTCCTGGCAGGGAGACGCGCAGCCAGGTGTCCGAGGGCAGCCGGCCCGCCAGCACCGCCGCCACCGCCGAGGCACAGGCCCCCGTGCCGCACGCCTGGGTGAGCCCACAGCCCCGCTCCCAGACGGCGACGGTGAGGCCGTCCTCCTCCACCCGGACGAACTCCACGTTGGTGCGGTCCTGGAACGCGGGGTGCCGCTCCAGCTCCGGCCCCAGTCGGGGCGCGTCCTCCAGCGGCTGGTCCAGGAGGACCAGGTGGGGATTGCCCATGCTCACCGCGGAGGCTCGAAGCTCGGGGTGCCCTGGCAGCGGAGCGTCCAGGAACGGCTTCCCGGTGGCTCCCGACGGGAGGTTCGGGGCCACGAGCCGTGCTGGCCCCATGGAAATGTCCACCGCGACCACCCCGCCGTCGCCATAGCCGGGCATGCAGGTGAGCACTCCGGCGCCCGTCTCCACGTCGATGCGGCCCGGGTTTTCCCCGGACTGGTCGACCAGGTACTTCACGGCGCAGCGCAGGCCGTTGCCGCACATCTCCGCGATGCTGCCGTCGGCGTTGTGGACGACCATCCGGGCCAGGCCGTGCTCGGAGGGGAGCAGCGCGAGGACTCCGTCGGCGCCGATGCCGAGCCGGCGGTCGCACATCCAGCGCGAGGTCGCCGCGTCGATGTCGACGCCGGACTGGCGGCGGTCGAGGACGACGAAGTCGTTGCCCAGGCCCTGGTACTTGAAGATGCGTTCACGAACGTCCACGGTCGCAATCCTAGCGGTGGTCCGTCACTCGCGCTCGTCCGCCTTCTTCGGAGGTGTCGGGTCGGGCATGTCGAGCGCGGGCACGGCGGTGCGCGGGGGTTTGACCTGGGGGATGG
>NZ_JABXEM010000184.1:0-23802 GCF_013372595.1 Myxococcus sp. AM011 | reverse complement strand
GGCCCCACACCAGGCCCGCCACGCGATTCACCTCGCGCGCCGCCGGCCGGGTCCCCTGCCCTCCCTCCGCGTCGCGGAAGTAGGCGCGGCCCGTCTCGTAGAGGCACACCGACTCCACCTGGTGCCGGACACTGCGCGACAGGTTCTCCAGCAACCCGGGAATCAAGCTGGTGCGCATCACCGACTGCTCGACACTCAGCGGGTTGAGCAGCGCCACCGGCTGCTCCTTCAGGCCCAGCACCTCCAGGTTCTTCGGCGCGACGAACGAGTAGTTCACCACCTCGTCCAACCCCGCACCCGACATCGCCTGCCGCAGCCTCCGCTCCGCCTCCGAGTGCGCCGGCTCCGGCGCCAGTGACGCCAGTCCGCGCGGCAGCTTCGCCGGGATGTTGTCGTAGCCGAAGACACGAGCGACCTCCTCCAGCAGGTCCTCCTCGCGCTCCACGTCCACCCGCGCCCTGGGCACCGAGTACGTTGCCTGCCCCGCGCTCTCCGCCAGCTTCTGGAACCCGAGCGCCTCCAGGATGCGCCGCACCTCCGCCTCGGGCACCGCCACGCCCAGCACCTTCTCCACCCGCGCGAAGCGCAGCGTCACCTGACGCGGCGGCTTCTCGGCCGGATAGATGTCGATGAGCCCCGGCGCCACCGTGCCGCCCGCCAGCTCGATGAGCAGCTGCGCCGCCCGCTCGATGGCCGGAACCACCGCGTCCAGGTCCGCCCCACGCTCGAAGCGGTGAGACGCCTCCGTGTGCAGCGCATGACGCTTCGCCGCCCGACGCACGCCCGAACCCAGGAAGTTCGCCGACTCCAGCAACAGGCGCGTCGTCTTCTCCGTCACCTCGCTGTCGCCGCCACCCATGACGCCCGCGAGCGCCTGCGGCCGGTCCCGGTCACAGATGACCAGCTCCTCCTGGTCCAGCGTCCGCTCCTTGCCGTCCAGGGTGGTGAGCTTCTCGCCCTTCTTCGCCGCGCGGACGACGATCTCCTGACCCCCGAGCTTGTCCAAATCAAACGCGTGCAGCGGCTGCCCGAACTCGAGGTTCACGTAGTTGGTGATGTCCACCACGTTGTTGATGGCCCGCACACCGCAGGCCTTCAGCCGGTCCTGCATCCACTGCGGCGACGGCTTGATGGTGACGTTCTCCACCACGCGCGCCGCATAGCGCGGGCAGCGCACCGAGTCCTCCACGCGGACCTTGGCGCTCTGGGACGCGGGCGTCCCCGACTCCGTCAGCTTCGGCTGCGGAACCTTCAGCGCCGCCCCCGTCACCACGCTCACCTCGCGCGCCACGCCCAGGTGACTGAGCGCGTCCGGACGGTTCGGCGTGATGTTGACCTCCAGGACCACGTCGTCCAGCCCCAGCGCCTCGGCGATGGGCGTGCCCGGCTTCAGGTCGGGCGACAGGATGAGCAGGCCGCTCGACTCCTCGCTCAGCCCCAGCTCCTTCGAGGAGCAGAGCATGCCGGAGCTGTCCACGCCTCGCAGCGCGGCCTGTTTGATCTCCATCCCGTTGGGCAGCTTCGTGCCCACCGTGGCCAACGGCACCTTGTCGCCGACCTTGTAGTTCTTCGCGCCGCACACCACCTGCACCAGCGCGTCGCCCCCGGCGTCGATCTTGGTGACGGAGAGCTTGTCCGCGTTGGGGTGCTGCACGGACTCCTTGATCTGCGCCACCACCACGCCTCGGAGCCCCTCGCCCGGACGCTCCAGGCCTTCGATCTCCAGGCCCGCGGCGGTCAACCTGCGCGCCAGCTCGTCCACCGACGGCGGCAGCGCCACGTAGTCGCCAAGCCACTTCACTGAAATCTTCACAGGTCCACCCTCTTGCTCTCGGGACGAAGACAGGAGCGCGGCCGCGCCACCCCGCCAGGCGGGAGGCTCCGGGCAGCCGCGCTCGAAGGACTCAGAACGGGACTCAGAACTGTTCGAGGAACCGAGCGTCGTTCTCGAACATCATCCGCAGGTCGTCGATGCGGTAGCGCAGCATCGCGATGCGCTCCACGCCCATGCCGAACGCGTAGCCCGTCACCTCGCCCGGGTCATACCCCGCGGAGGTGAACACGTTGGGGTGCACCATCCCGCTGCCCAGCACCTCCAGCCAGCCCGTCTGCTTGCACACGCGGCAGCCCTTGCCGCCACACGAGGTGCAGGAGATGTCCACCTCCGCCGACGGCTCGGTGAACGGGAAGAACGACGGACGGAAGCGCGTGCGCGTGTCCGAGCCAAAGAACGCCTTCACGAACGCGTCCAGCGAGCCCTTCAGCTCGGCGAACGTCACGTCCTTGTCCACCAGCAGGCCCTCCACCTGGTGGAACATCGGCGTGTGGGTGATGTCCGAGTCGCGGCGGTACACCCGCCCCGGCATCACCGCGCGGATGGGCGGCTTGCGCTGCAGCATGTACCGCACCTGCACCGGCGACGTGTGCGTGCGCAGCAGCACGGAGCTGTCCGCCTTCTTCGCGTGCCCCAGGGACGGCTCGTCCACGTAGAACGTGTCCTGCATGTCCCGCGCGGGGTGGTCCTTCGGGAGGTTCAGCGCCTCGAAGTTGAAGTAGTCCAGCTCGATTTCCGGACCCGCGGCCACGTCGAAGCCGAGCCGGGAGAAGGTCCGGACGATGTCCTCCATCGTCCTCGACACCGGGTGCCGGCTGCCGGGCGCCACCGCGCGTCCAGGCAACGTCACGTCCAGCCCGGGCCCCTGGAGTTGGGCCTCCATGGCGGCGTCCTCGGCGCGCTGCGTGGCCTCGGCGAGCAGCTTCTCCAGCTCCGCCTTGACGGTGTTGGCCACCTCACCCAGCGCCCGTCGCTCCTCGGGGGGCAGCTTGCCCATGCCGCCAAGGACTCCGGACAGCTCGCCCTTCTTGCCCAGGTAACGGACCCGAAGCGCTTCCACCGCGGGCAACTCGGACGCCCCCGCGATCTCCCGCCGAGCGGCCTCCGCCAACGCCTGCAACCTGTCCCGCATGGCCTTGTCGCCTCCGTTGCACGGCCCCAGGGCACATGGCCCTTCGGGGCAAAAAAAAGGGCCGCCCTGGAGAGGCAGCCCGTTTACTCACGCAGGCGGGCGGCCCGTGAAGGCCACCTCACCCGCTCTGTCACTGGCCCTCGAAGAGGACCGGCGTGAATCAGGCCGCCTTCGCGATGTTGGCGATGGCCGCGAAACCCGAGGGGTCCGCGATGGCCATGTCCGACAGCACCTTGCGGTCCAGGCTGATCTTCGCCTTCGCCAGCCCGGCGATCAGCTTCGAGTACGACAGGCCGACCGTGCGAGCCGCCGCGTTGATGCGGACGATCCACAGGCTGCGGAAGTTCCGCTTGCGCTGCATGCGGTCGCGGCTGGCGTAGTCCAGAGCGCGCTCAACCGCCTGGTTCGCCCGGCGGAAGCAGTTCTTCCGGCGGCCACGGAAACCCTTGGCCAGCTTCAGGATCTTGTTACGACGGCGACGAGCCTTTACACCCTTCTTGACGCGCATGTTTCACTCACTCCGGACTGCGTAGGTTGTCAGCCCCCGCGCGGTGCCGGCTTCACGCCGCTCCGCCAAGGGCCACGAGGTTGCCGAGCCGAGGCTCAGGCCCCGTAGGGGAACATTTCCTTGATGACCTTCTTCGCGTCCATGTCGCGAAGATGGCTGGTGCCGCGGTTGCCGCGCTTCTGCTTCGGCGTCTTGGCGTGAGTGAAGAGGTGCTTGCCGTAGGCCTTGCCGTGCTTGACCTTGCCGCTCTTCTTCACCTGGAAGCGCTTCTTCGCGCCACTGCGGGTCTTCAACTTCGGCATCGTCCTGATTCCTTCCTTACAGCGTGCCGTCAGCGTCACGGCCTCTGGCGTTTTCACTCAAGGCCACGGCGGGAGCCGGCAGCCTCTACCACTATTTCTTTTCAACTGGAATGGCTACCGCCGACCGCACGCCAAGCCGTCGACCCACCGTCCCCGCGCCCCTACCCCTCCCGGGATGGGTGCGACGATTCCTACAAAAAGTGCCCCAAGATACTTGGGCATGACTGGGAGTCAAGACCTGTCCGCGAGGCCCGGGCCACCCAGGTCCAACCCGCTACGGCAGGGCCGCCTCCTTGGCCAACAGCGCCTCGAAGTCGGTGAGCTTCATGCTCTTGAGGTCCTCGCCCCCGTACCGGCGCGGCGCCACGCCCTCGGCGGCGACCTCGTTGTCCCCCACCACCAGGGTGAAGGGGATCTTCTGCAGCTGCGCCTCGCGGATCTTCGCGTTGAGCGACAGGCCGCGGTCGTCGAAGTCCACCCGGAAGCCCTTGGCCCGCAGCGTGTCGCGCACCTTGCGGGCGTAGTCCGCCTGACGGTCCGCCACCACCACGATGACCGCCTGGATGGGCGCCAGCCACGCCGGGAAGGCCCCCGCGAAGTGCTCGATGAGGATGGCGGTGAAGCGCTCGAAGGAGCCGAAGATGGCGCGGTGGAGGACCACGGGCCGGTGCTGAGCGTTGTCCTCGCCCACATACGTCAGGTCGAAGCGCTCCGGGGCCAGGTAGTCCAACTGCATGGTGCCCAACTGCCAGCGGCGACCGATGCTGTCGGACACCGCGAAGTCGATCTTCGGACCGTAGAAGGCGCCGTCGCCCGGGGCCAGCTCGTACTCCAGGCCCAGCGACTCGAGCGCCGTCTTGAGGCCCGCCTCGGCGCGATCCCACAGGGAGTCATCCCCCAGCCGCTGCTCCGGACGCGTGGACAGCTTCACCGCGTACGTCAGGCCCACCGCCTTGTAGACGTGGTCCAGCAGCTTCACGAAGCGCTTCACCTCGTCGGTGATCTGCGCCTCGGTGCAGTAGATGTGCGCGTCGTCCTGGGCGAACTGGCGCACGCGGGTGAGGCCGCCGAGCGAGCCCGCCGCCTCGTTGCGGTGCAGCACGTCCTGGGTGTGCAGGCGCAGCGGCAGGTCGCGGTAGCTGTGCTTCTTGAAGCCGTAGAACAGGTGGTGCGACGGGCAGTTCATCGGCTTGAGCGAGAAGTCATGCTCCCCCGACTCGCTGTCGAGCACGAGGAACATGTTCTCCTTGTACTTGCCCCAGTGGCCGCTCGTCTCCCAGAGGCCCTTGTTGAACATCAGGGGCGTCTTGATCTCCACGTAGCCGTCATTCGCCGTGAGCCGGCGCATCCAGTCGGAGAGCGTCTGGTAGAACGTCGTGCCCTTCGGGGTCCAGAAGGCGGCGCCCGGCGCGTACGGGTGGAAGTGGAAGAGGTCCAGCTCCTTGCCCAGCTTGCGGTGGTCGCGCTTCTTCGACTCCTCGATGCGCGTCAGGTACTCCTGCAACTGCTTCTTGTCGAAGAAGGCCGTGCCGTAGATACGCTGGAGCATCGGGTTGCGGTGGTCACCGCGCCAGTAGGCTCCGCTGGAGGAGAGGATCTTGATGACGCCGATCTTCCCGGTGCTCGGGGCGTGGGGCCCCAGGCAGAAGTCCACCCAGTCGCCGTGGGTGTAGAGGGTGAGCGTCTTGGCGCCGCGCTCGGCGATGTCCTTGACGATCTCCACCTTGAACTTCTCGCCCTTCTCCTCGAAGAGGCGAATGGCGTCGTCCATGGAGATCTCGGTGCGGACGAACGCCATGTCCCGCTTCAGCTCGGCGTTCGCCTCGGCCTCGATCTTCTCCAGCTCGTCGGGCGTGAACGGCTTCTCGCGGAAGAAGTCGTAGTAGAAGCCCTCCTCCGTCGCGGGACCGATGGTCACCTGCGTGCCGGGGAAGAGCTTCTGGACAGCGCTGGCCACCACGTGGGCCGCGTCGTGCCGGATGAGCTCCAGCGACTCCGGGCTCTTGGGCGTGAAGATCTGCAGCTTCACGTCCTCGTCGAGCGTCCGGGCCAGATCCATGTCCTGGCCGTTCACCCGAGCGAACAGCGCGGCCTTCGCCAGGCCGGCACCGATGCTCTCCCGAACGAAGTCCGCGATGGTGGTCCCCCGGGCGGCCTGCTTCTGACTGCCGTCGGGGAGGGTGACCGTGATCATTTCGGACATGCGATACCTCGGAAAAACCGCGGGCGGCAGGGCTCTTGAAAGCCGTGCCGCCCGCTGGAGATCACATCAACTGTGTTGGGTCGTAGTGGGATCGAACCACTGACCCCTACCGTGTCAAGGTAGTGCTCTACCGCTGAGCTAACGACCCGGTGCTGAGGTGGCGCGGGGAATAACAGCGGGCTCCCGTAGCTGTCAAGCAAACACGCGACAGCGCATCCGATCTTCCCCATTTCCCGGCGCGGCCCTACGGCTCCGCTGCGATCAGCGCCCGGACCCTCGCCATCACCGCGTCGAACATGGCCGGCGTCAGCCTCCCCGTCTGCGTGTTCTGCTGGCTCACGTGGTAGCAGCCCAGGAGGATCCGCCCGTCCGGGAGCGCCAGCTCCGCCCCATGGCCGAACGCGGGACGCGGAGACGCGAACTTCATTCCGGTCCGCTCCAGCGACGCGAGCGCGGCGTTCCACCCGATGGCCCCCAGGGCGAGCAGCACGCGGGCGGGCAACAGGGCCATCTCCCGGTCCAGGAACGGCGCGCAGCGAGCCAGCTCCTCGGGCAGCGGCTTGTTGTCCGGAGGAGCGCAGCGGGCGGCCGCCACGATGAACGCGTCCTTCAGCGCCAGCCCGTCCTCCCGGTGCTCACTGGTCCCCTGGTTCGCGAACCCCGCCCGGTGCAGCCCCGCGAAGAGGAAGTCCCCGGACCTGTCTCCGGTGAACATCCGCCCTGTCCGGTTGGCCCCATGCGCCGCCGGCGCCAGCCCGACGATGACGAGCCGGGCCCGCGCATCCCCGAACCCCGGCACCGGCCGACCCCAGTAGGTCCACTCGCGGTAGGCACGGCGCTTCACCCGGGCGACCTCCTCGCGCCACTCCACCAACCGGGGACAGCTCCGACACCCGGCGATCTCCTGGTGCAGCTTCTCCAGCTTCGTCACCGCGCGCTCCCGCTCACCGCGGCCTCCAGCCGCTCGACCCAGGCCCGGGCATAACCCAGGGACTCCGGGTCCGCGCCTACTTCGATCTCCAGCTCCGTGGCCGGCTCCTGGACGAACAACGACACGAGGGCGGACTCCTCCAGCAGCTCCCTCACGCGGATCCTCCGGACCACCCCCGCGGGCACCCTCCCCTTCGAGTCGACCCAGACCACGCCCCTCGAGGTTGGAGAGCGCCACGTCCACGCGCCGCCACCCGACACGGGCCCATCCATCGCGAGGGGCCCCATCAGCTTCGCGCCCGGGAGCTGCACGAACTCACCCCAGCCCGCCAGCGTCGCCTCCTCGGGCCTGGAGTACCACGCCACCCGCGAGGGCCTCACGGCCGACACGCGACGGGCGACGTCCACATCCATCGGCCCGCGAATCTCCACCGCCACGGGCCTGGGCCCCAGCCGATGGTGCCACCCCGACAGGTCGAGCGTCGTCGCGTCCACCCAGAGCCCCACCCGGGGAGCCCGCGCGAGCTGCCGCGCATGGGCCTCGACGAGCGGTGGACGGACCCGGAGCCAGACCTCGGGGAAGCTCTTGAGCGCATCCAGCGTCGAGTCGCGCGGCATGTTCGAACGCGTGCTCAGCCACAGCACCGTCCCACTGCCAGCGAGGGAGCGCAGGGTGTCCGCATCCACCGACTCGTCCACGAGCAGGTTCAGGCGATACCGGGACAGCGTGAGGCTGGCGGGGCCTGGAGCCTGCGCCAGCACCGCCGCCAGCAACACCGCCACGCCCATCACTTCGAGCGAGCCTCGCCCGTGTACAGCGAGGTCCGCTGGTAGCGCTGCACCACCACGCTCAGCACGACCTTGAGGATGGCCGCCACCGGCACCGCGAGGAGGATGCCCACGAAGCCGAACAGCTCACCGAAGGCGAGAATCGCGATGATGACCGCCACCGGAGCCAGGCCCACCTTCTCGCCGACGATGCGCGGGGTGATGACGAAGCCCTCCAGCATCTGGCCGAAGATGAACGTGCCCGCCACGACGCCAAGCTGCCAGGGCCCCTGCCACGACAGCATCACCCCCACGAGCGACAGCAGGATGCCCACCCCCGTCCCCAGGTACGGCACCATGTTGCCGAAGCCAGCAATCACCCCGATGACGATGGCCATGTCGATGCGCCCCGCCGACAAGCCCGCCGCGTAGATGACCGACAGCAGCGCTCCCACCGTCAACTGACCCCGCACGAAGGCGGAGAGCACCTCGTCCACCTCCGCGAAGCGGCGCCCCACCAGTCCCACCGCGCGACGCGGCAACAGGTCCTTCAGCCGCCCCATCAATCGCGGGTAGTCCTGCAGGAAGAAGAAGGCCAGCACCGGCACCACCGCGAGCCCCAGCAGCGTCACCACGAACCGAGCCGTGTTGCCCGCGAAGGCAGCCAGGAGCCGCGCCGCGGCGGGACCCGCGCTCTGCACCAGGTCCGACGCCTGCTGTCCCAGCTCCGTGGTGCGCTGCCGTACCAGGTCCGGCACCGAGCGCCCCAGCAACGCCTCCAGGCGCGGCACCACCTGCGTGCTCGCGCGACTGAAGAAGTCGGGCAGCTTCAGCGCCTCGTCACGAAACACCGGGACGAGATAGAGGAACGCGCCCACCATCATCAGCGTCCCGGCCGCGAAGACGAGCGTCGTCCCCCACGTCCGGTCCAACCCCCGTCGCTCCAAGGTCGTCACGATGGGATTGAAGATGTACGCCCCGGCCAGCGCCAGCAGCACCGGCACCGCCACGCCACCGAACACCGCCAGCAGCGCGAACACCAGGCCCAACGAGCCCACCATCACCGCCGACCACCACAGGTCGATGCGTCGGGCCTCGACCTCCGTCAGCTCGCCCTCCAGCACCGGAGCCACCGTCGGAACCACGACGGCCTCCGCCTTCACGGCGTGCAGCACGGGCTGCGCCGGCGCGGGACTCACGGCGGCGGGGCTGCTCTTCTTGTTGTTGCGGCGTCCGATGACCCACTCCTCTTTCCGCGAGACGTCCGCGGCCTACGGCTCCTTCAAGCCGTCATTGCACATCCCGAAAGCGCCGGGTCCAGGCTCCAGGCTCTTCGCTGAAACCGTCCCCAGCCCACACTCGCCCGAGGGCCACTCCGGTCCACGGACCATCATCGCCCAGGCTTTCGGGGAAACCACGACGGCCACGCCGATGCAAGGGAGCCTGGCTGGACGCGCGGCGACCAAGGAGGCCAGCCGCCACGTCACGGCGTGCTGCCCCCGGGCACGCTCTCCGAGGAGCGGAGCTGGATGGTCAGCCTCGCCCGAGCGCCACTGGGCTCGTAGTACGTCGTGTAGGGCCAGTACCCCCGCTTCTTCACTTCAATCTGGTGCAGGCCCGTGCCCAACGTGAGCCCTCGGGGACTGCCCGAGTAGTCACTGCACAGTCCCTGGAGCACGCCGTCCAGATACACCTCGGCGTCATCGGGGTCGCAGCGGAGGGCCACGTCACCGCTCGTGCTCTGGGCACCGGCCATCATCTCGCGCGCCCGAGCCATCGAGTCCGGCTCCTTCCGCCCCGAACACCCCAGCCACAACAGCAGGAGCACGCCCGCGCCAGACCTCGACCTCCATCCCACCCGCGAACCGCTCACCGTGCCGACCTTCCTCGCTACTGCGTGACGATGACGACCCGACCCTCGGCCAGGAAGCGCGTGTTGACCTCGCCCAGCGTCTTCACGTCATCCGAGCCGAGCACCAGGTCGGAGCCCTTCAGCCCGGTGGCCTTCACCACCATGGGCTTCTCGCCCACCAGCGCGGCCTTCTTCGCCGCATCCAGGCTGTTGAACCACGCGGCGACGCCGGTGGACTCGCGAATCTCACTCGCCAGCGCGCCCGCGCCATAGAGCGCCTTGCCCGCCGCATCCAGGAGCCGGGGCGCGAGCACGGGCTTGAGCCCCAGCCCTCGCGCGTCCACCACCAGCCCCGTGTACCTCTTCGCGCCCTCGCTGTTGAAGACGATGGTCTCTGGTGCGGGCACCACCAGCGCGGAGGTAATCGCCGCCAGCGGCACCTCCACATCCAGTTCCACGCCACTGTCCGAGAAGAAACGCTTGGCGACGACCTTGTGGGCGCGGACCGCCGTCTCCACGCGCCCACGCACCTCGTCCCGCGCCATCTCGTCGCCCACGCTGCGCCCCGCGCTCAACTGCAGCGTGCGCACCTGCTCGAGGAGGTTCTTGGACGCTTCCTGCCTGGCGGAGCGCTCGGCCCCCAGGCGTGCCTGGCCTGGATTCGCCGCCTTCAGGTCGGGAGCACCCGCCCCGGTCGCCCGAAGCACCTGCCCCTCCCAATTCACTCCCACACTGCCCACCGGACGGACTACCTCGACGGTGGGGGCGGGCCTCGCCGCCCTGCCCTGACCGAACGCCGACAGAGGCACGGCCAGCAACAACCCCCATAGCGAATGCCTCATGGAGCTCCTCCCGTCTCACCCGATACCTTGGGTAGTCCCAGGGCAGAATCGCTGCCCATTCAAGGAGCCCGCCTCCCAGGAAGTCAAGACAACCTCCAAGGAGCGACGCGTCGCGTCAGTTCTCGCTGCCCGGGCGGCCGTGACGGTCGACGTAGGCGTCGATCATCTTCCGGTGCCGCTCGGTGAGGAGGGTGAACTTCACGCCGGAGCGCTCGCCCTTCTTGGCGGTGGACAGCTCCACCCACTCACGGACGACTTCGCCTTCCGCGTAGATGATCTCCTCCGAACCGGGGAGCTGGAACTGGAGGCCTACGCGCTTCGCCTCGTGCTGGGGTTCAATCAACCGCGCCAGACTCACCCCTTCTGGGCTGATGTCAGCGGCCCGCGACATGTACGGCACGCCGCCCATGTACTTGTTCAGGTAGATGTCGAGGGGCGCCCGCTTCGCCTTGCGCTTGTCGCTCATCGCTCCGTCTCCTCTGCTGCGTGCAACAGGTTGCTCCGGGGTTGAAGCAACCTGGATGCAGGGTAGAGGCACGTGCTGAACTCGCAAGAAAACGACCCACCACTCCGTGCTGGGCGTAGGCGCGCGGGACCTATATTCCAGTCCTCATGATGAAAGGTGGAAGCATGCGAACGATGTGGATGGCGACCCTCGCGCTGGTGCTCGGCACCACCGGAGCACACGCCCAGGCTGGCGGCGCGGCGAAGAAGGCCGAGCCCACCGCGAAGGCTCCCGCGGCCTCGACTGCTCCCGACGAACTCTCCGAGGACGGGATGACCATCTACGCCCTGGGCCTCAGCGTGGGGAAGGACCTCTCGCTCTTCGCCCTCTCGCCCGAGGAAGTGAAGATCCTCCAGCGCGGCGTCGCCGACGGCATGGCCGGCACGTCCACCTTCGAGCCGAAGGAGTACGCGCCCAGGATTCAAGCGTTCGCGAAGTCGCGCCAGGCCCAGGCAGGCAGCGCGGCGCTGGAGCGCGCGGCCAAGGAGCCCGGCGCGGTGAAGCTGCCCACGGGCGTCGTCTACCGGGAGACGGAAGCGGGCAATGGCAAGAGCCCCCGCATCACCGACACCGTGAAGGTCCACTACGAAGGACGGCTGGTGGATGGCTCCGTGTTCGACACGTCCGCCAAGCGCGGCATCCCGGTCGAGTTCCCCCTCAACGGCGTCATCGCGTGTTGGACCCAGGGCGTCGCGCGGATGAAGGTGGGCGGCAAGGCGAAGCTCACCTGCCCCGGCGCCACCGCTTACGGCGAGCGCCCTCCTCCGGGCTCGCGAATCCCTCCCAACGCCGTCCTCATCTTCGACGTGGAGCTGGTGGACATCCCCGGCGATACGTCCAAGCAGCCGTAGTCGGCGCGGCTCACTTCACCCGACGAATCCAGAAGCTCCCGGGCCAGTCCACGGGAGCGCCCTGGTACGAAGGGAAGGCCTGACGCAGTCGCTCCGGCTGCGTCAGGTGCATGAAGCTGCTGCCCCAGAGCACCTCGAAGCTGTCGTTGAAGGACAGGAACGCCTGGAGCAGGTACTGCTCGGTCCAGAAGCGGCGGTGCTCCAACACCCAGGACCTCGGATACTCCGCGGGCAGGAAGATGTCGTGGATGTGCACCACCACGCCCTTCTTCAGCCGGGGCAGGAGCTCCAGGAACTCCACCTGGACATCACTGCCCACCTTCAACACATGGCTGGAGTCGATGAAGAGGATGTCGTTCTCCTCCAGCCTCGCCACCTCCGACAACGGAATGTCCTGCGCCTTCATGGGCTCGAGGCGCGTCAGCCCGGGGAAGCCCCCGCGCAGCACGTCGCTGGGATAGGGCTCGAACGCCACCAGTTCGCACGCGGGCGCTCCCCCTGACTCATTCTTCCGGCACGCCTGCGCGGCCAGCCGCGTGGACCAGCCCGAGCCAATCTCGAAGAGCCGTCGAGGCTTCAACTCGCGCACCAGGCAGTACAGCAGCTCCGCGTCCACCGTCCCGAACGCGCTGTTGTCCAGGTGGAACTCGTGCGGCCCCCCCGTGGGCGAGCGCGGGAAGCCCGTGTACTCATCGCGGTACTTCGCGGAGATTCGCTCCAGCAGTTCGAGCTGACTCGAAGCGCGCAGGTCCACGCCCACCATCTCCGAGCGCGCGCCCCAGAGTGACTCCGGCAGCGAGCCCGTGTCGGGGATGGGCTGGTAGAAGTGGTTCGGAGTGACGTGGTAGCCGCTGCGCTCGAAGACCTGGAACAGCCGAGGATCATCGAGCAGCCCGAGCCGCCGGCCTCCGTTCACCAGTCCCTGGGCCAACAGCTCCTTGAGTCGACGCTTGATGGGCATGAGCGGCGCGCAGACTACCACCGCCATGGCCTACGGCTTTGCCTTCAGCGCGGCCTCCGTCGCTCGCAGCAACGGCTCCGCGCTCACTGGCGCGCCCGTCGCGTGCGACATCCACAGGTCTGGCGTCACCGCGCCATACGTGGCCATCCGCTCGAACTCCGCGCCCAGCGGCCCCTTGCGCGACAGGTGCTCTTCAATCTGGAACGCGATGAGGTGCCCGAGCGGATAGTCCGGCAGGTACAGCGGATAGCTGATCATGTGGCTGTAGACGGCGAGCAGCGTGGTGCCCTCGCCTCCCAGCACCGGCGCGAAGTAGCGAGCCCACACGTCGCGAGAGATGGACACCACCGCCTCGCGCAGCTCCGCCGCGGTGGCCTCGGGATGCGCGTACAGCCAATGCCACACACCCATGTCCACCATCGCGATGCCCGAGCGCTCCCACGTCTGCCAGAAGTCTCCGAGCACCCGCTCGCGCTCGCTGGCCGCATCCGGCTTGCCCAACCCGAGCAGCTCCAGGTCGCGCGCCTGGAACACGAAGGCCAGCGCCTCCGTGAAGGCGTTGTTGGGCACGCCCGTGAGCAACGTGTGGTCCACGCCGTAGAGGCCGAAGGCCTGCTCCACGTTGTGCCCCAGCTCGTGCACCGCGATGTTGTAGCCCTTGTAGCTCATGCCCTCCTTCTCGACGCGCGTGCGCAGCCGAGGGAAGTCTCCCCGACGCATCGCCTGCTGGGCATGTCCCGCGCCTCGCGAGGAATCCACGCGGATGTGCTCCGCGAGCCAGTCCGCCTTCTGCGCGCTGAACCCCATGCCACGAAGGATGCGAGGCATGTCCTTCGCGAACGACTCCGCGCTCGGGTAGCGCTTGCGCGTCAGCGCATCCAGCTCCGACTCCGGCCGCTGCGCCCCGGGCTTGAACCCCGCGTACCAGACATCCTGCGGCTCCAGCTTCCGGCCCAGCCGTGACTCGATCTCCTTCGCCACGCGCGGCACCAGTGGAGACTCCAGCACCTGCGTCAGCAGCGCCTTCACCCGTGCCTCGGGCAGCTCGCGTCCCAGCTCGAAGGCCCGGGCGATGCGCGTGGGTGCGATGGGCACGAACGCATCCGCCTTGCGCGCGGCCTGGAAGATGGCGAGCAGCCGCGCGTAGCGCACGTCCTGCTCGCGCGTCGCGTCCGCCTTCGCTTCCTTCGACGGCGCGTCCGCCTCCACCGTGTCGGCCGGAGCCACCGTCACGACGTTGGTGTACGGGTTCCAGTCCAGCCTCGGGTTGTCGATGACAGCCGCCGGAATCGTCTGGGTGATGATGCGCTCCATCACCTGGACGATCATGCGTTGCTTCTCGCGCCCTCGCGGGTCCGCGTAGTCCGCCTTCAGCTCGTCGCGCAGGTTCCAATGGCTGATGAGCCGCAGCCCCTTCGGGAAGGGCCGCTCACCGCGCTCGTCCACCAGGTGGTGCATCCACACGTTGTACTCGGCGATGTAGAGGTTCGCCGCCGCCACCGCTTGTGAGGACTCCTGCGCTATCTCCGCCGGCACCCGCATCGCGAAGCGTCCAGCGAGCCGCGCCTCCGCCCACTGCCTGCGCGTCCACGTGGGGCCCTTCTCCGTGCGCTCCGCCAGCGTCGTCAGCGGGAAGTTGAGCAGCACCACGAAGGCGACCTTCGCGCGGAACAAGTCTTCGGCGACATGCGCGGCCGGGTCATACGCCGCCACCAGCGGCTCCACCGGCAACAGCGGCCCCAGGTCCAGGTCCGTGTACCACTGCGTCTCACGGCCCAGCTCCAGCATGTGCCCATCCAACTGCTCGAACAGCCGCTCCAACCGGGCGAACGTCGCGTCCAACACCCGCGCGTCCGACACGAACTGCTCGCGCACGAAGACAGCCAGGTCTCCGTCCCCGGCCCGCCACTGCAGGGCGACCTGGTCGACGCCCCGCTCGATGCGCGCGCGCGACGCCTCGCCATGCTTCGCCACCAACTCCGCCTTCACGGCGGACACGTCATACGCGGGCTTCATGGCGCGGGCCTCCACCGGAGCTTGGGTTGGAGCCGAAGGCTGAGTCGTGGCACAGCCCAATGCCAACACCAGGGGCCAACAGCAACAGACGGCGGAAACGAGACGCGGCTTCGGAGAGGACATGAGGGCTCCAGAAAGCACGAAGGGCCCGACCTTGGCAGGCCGGACCCTCATGATGCATCCAGGAAGTCGTTACAAACGACGCCAGGAATCAGCCAGCGCGGACGTTCTGCGCCTGCAGACCCTTCGGGCCACGGGCGACTTCGAACTCCACCTTCTGCCCCTCCTGGAGGGTGCGGAAGCCATCCATGTTGATGGCGGTGTGGTGGCAGAACACGTCCTCACCACCGCCGTCCTGGGTGATGAAGCCAAAGCCCTTCGCATCGTTGAACCACTTCACGGTACCAGTAGCCATTCGATTTCTTCTTCTTTCGTCACGGACGCGAAAATCCGCCGTCCGGTCCTACCGAGCGAACCCTAAAGGACCCGGGGAATCTAGACGTCCTTTCCCCGGGAAGTCCACTTCAGCACGCTACCAGCCGCACTTCTGACCTTTGTTCTGCGCCTTCAACCACTGACGCAGCGGGCTGAAGTAATCCAGCAGTGGAGTCGCATCCATCTTGCGCGTTCCCGTCACCACCTGGAGCGCATCCGGCCAGGGCTTGCTCGCGCCCATTTCCAGCATCGCCTGGAGCCGCTTTCCGGCGTCCTTGTTGCCGTAGATGGAGCACTCGTGGAGGGGGCCCTTGTGACCCGCCGCCTCGCACAGCGCCTTGTGGAACTGGAACTGGAGGATGCGGGCCAGGAAGTACCGCGTGTAAGGAACGTTCGCCGGCACGTGGTACTTGGCGCCCGGGTCGAAGTCCTGCTCGGAGCGCGCCACTGGCGCCGCCACGCCCTGGTACTTCTGCCGCAGCGTCCACCAGGACTTGTTGTAGTCCGCCGGCTTCACGCGGCCGGAGAAGACCTCCCAGCGCCACTGGTCCACCAGCAGGCCGAAGGGCAGGAACGCGACCTTCTCCAACGCGTCCTTCATCTGGAGGTTGATGAGGTTCTTGTCGTTCTTCGCCACTTCCTTCAGCAGGCCGATCTGCTGGAGATAGGCAGGCGTGATCGACAGCGTCAGCGCGTCGCCAATGGCCTCGTGGAAGCCGTCGTTCGCGCCGGCCTGATACAGCACAGGCAGGTTGTAATAGTAGGTGAAGTAGTAGTTGTGACCCAGCTCATGGTGGATGGTGACGAGGTCCTCCTCCGTGGGCTTGATGCACATCTTGATGCGCAGGTCGTTCTCGTACGTCACGTCCCAGGCGCTGGCGTGGCAGACGACCTCGCGGTCCCTGGGCTTGGTGAACTGGGAGCGCTCGAAGAAGGTCTCCGGCAGCGGCTTGAGCCCCAGCGAGGTGAAGAACTTCTCACCCAGACGCACCATCTTCAGCGGCTCGTAGCCCTGCGTCTTCAGCGCGGAGTCCACATCCAGGCTGGCCTGACCGGGGAACGGCTCCACCAGGGGATAGATGTTGTTCCACTCCTGCGCCCACATGTTGCCCAGCAGGTGCGCCGGAATCGGCTTGCCCGCGGGAACCTTCTCCGCGCCGTACTGCTTCGCCAGCCGGCCGCGCACGTAGCAGTGCAGGTCGTCATACAGCGGCTTCACCTGCCCCCAGAGGCGCTGGGCCTCCTTCTCGAACTCGGCGGGCTGCATGTCGTAGCCGGAGCGCCACAGCGTGCCCAGGTCATTGAAGCCGATGTCCTTCGCGCCGTCGTTGGAGATGCTCACCAGCTGCTGGTACAGCGGGCGCATGGGCTTGGAGATGGAGTGCCAGCCCTGCCACGCATCCAGCAGCTTGTCGTAGTCACGGCTCTCCGCCATGACGTCGGACAGCACCTCCAGGTCGCGGCACTCGCCCTTGCCGTCGGGGCCGCAGTACTTGCCCTTGCCGTAGATGCCCTCCAGCTTCGCGGCCGTCGTCGCCAGCTCCGCGCGCTTCTTGGCGTCCGAGGGCGCCGGCAGCGCCTGCGACACGCGCAACAGGTGCAGCATGCGCGCGGTGTCCGCGTCGAGCTTCAGGCCGTCGAAGCGGCGCGAGTCCTTGATGGCGCCGTTGACGTAGCCAAGCACCTCTTCGTTGACGTAGGCGGCGTTCCGCTCGGTGTCGTCGGTGATGTACGTGGACTTGATCCACTCGGCGGTGGCCTGCTTCGTCCACAGCCGCTTGAGGTCCGCGTTCAGCTTCTCGACAAACTGCTTCGCCTCCTCGGGCGTGGCCTTGGCGGCGGGCGCCTGGGCGAAGCCGGGGACAGCGGTCAACACCATGGCCGCGAGGGCCGAACGCAACAACGACTGCGGGAGTCGGGTCCGTTTCATGGGGCGGACCGTAGAGGAACCGTCGGCCGAACACATCCCGAAAGTAGGCCCCGTCACACCGCTCCTCCGTCCCCGCCACGTCCGCCTCTGGCGAACCCCATCTGACGCGACGCGAAACCGACGCCGTCACCTGGACGCGGTGCCACCTGGCGCGGGCTTCGCCAGATGAGTTGTCTTTGGGACATCGGTCCCTCGCGGCATTGAAGGCCCGCCTGTGCGTGGAGCAGCCGAGCCCCCTGCCCGCTCCCTCCCGCGCCCGGGGGCCGCGTTACAGCATTCAAGACATGCTGCTCGGACACACGAAGGACCCGACCTGGCCCGCGCCCGAGGACGCACTCGCCGAGGCCCGTCGCTTCCTGGAGCCACTGCGCGGGAAGCGGGTGCTCGTCGCGCCCCACCCGGAGGTCGACGGGCTCGCGTCCGGCGTCCTCCTGGTCCGCGCCCTGGAGACACTGCGCGCCTCCGGGGCCCTGCGCGTGCCAGGAAAGGGAGAGCACGCTCACTCGGCCGGATTCCTGGAGCGGGTCCGCGCCTCCGCGCCAGAAGCCCTCATCGCGCTCGACACGGACGGCCGGGCGATACACCGCCTGCCCTCCCTCTCCACGCTCGTCGTGGATCGCCACCTCTCCGAGCCATGGCCTTCCGGCGGCCACGTCCTCTCCGCGCCCGGACAGGAGCCCCCGGTCAGCACCAGCCTGCTCTCCTACGTGCTCGTGTCGCCGCTCGTGGTGCCCGGCCCGCTGGAGTGGCTGGCGGTGCTCGGCACCGTGGGTGCGTTCGGCACGGATGCGCCCATCCCCTTCCTCAAGGACGCGCTGCGACGCGCGAACCGCAAGGCCGTGGTGGAGGCGGTGTCCCTGGTGAACGCGGCGCGACGGTCCGCGCGCTTCGCCGCGCCCAGGGCCCTGGAGGTCCTGCTGCGCGCCAGGAACGCGAAGGACATCTCGGAGGGCCGCGTGCCCGGTGTGGACGAACTGCGCGACTGCCGGCTGGAGGTCCGTCGGGAAGTCGAACGATGCGCGAGGACACCTCCCCGCCTCGCTATGAGCGTGGCGCTCCTCTTGTTCAGCTCCGAGGCCCAGGTGCATCCACTGGTCGCCATCCGGTGGGCCCAGCGACTTCCCGAGCACGTCGTCATCGCCGCCAACACGGGCTATCTGCCCGGACGCGTGGACTTCGCGCTGCGAAGCCAGACACCCATCGACCTCGCGCCCCTCCTCCAGGGCTTGGAGCCCTCACTCGCTGAAGAGCTGCTCGCGGCGAGTCGCCCGCACGCCATGGGTGGGAGCTTGTCCCAGCCCGACTTCGTCCGGTTCGCCGCGGCCATGGGCCTGCCCGGGTTGCGAGCGCAGGACGTGGAGCGTCGAGGCGCGTTCCCCGGCTGATGCGGTATGACGTGGGCCGTGCCCATCAAACACGCCCTCGTGCTTCCCTCGCTGCTCGCGCTCGTGGCGCTGTCCGCATGCGACTCCTCGGATGACCCTGAGCCTCGCGACTGCGAGCAGTTCAGCTTTCCGCTCTCCGCCCAGACGTCGTCAGGCCACCTGGCCGTCTGTGACAGCCCGGCCTGCGGCAATGGCGAGAATCCTCCGAACTCCGGCCCGCATTGCGGCAGCGTGGCGCGCTGTGGCGTCTACAGCGAGCCCGTGTCTCGCTGTCTGTACGTCCACAACCTGGAGCACGGGCACGCGGTGTTTCTCTACAACTGCCCGGACGGCTGCCCCGATGAAGTGGCGAAGCTCGAGGCCGCCGCGGCCACCGTGCCCACGGGCGCCAACGGCGTGCGTCGCGCGCTCGTGGCCCAGGACCCGCTCATGCCCCAGCGCGTGGCGGCACTGCTGTGGCGACGCACGTATCTGGCCGACTCCGCGGACCCGGAGGCCCTGCGCTGCCTCCTCGCCCATCAAGACGCGGACGCCCCCGAGCCTGGCCTCGCCTGCCCGGGCCAGTGAAACCCGGCGCCTGACTCCCCGCCCGGAGCCCTCGCCCGGCTCCGGCGAGTGCCAGTCATCTCGCAGGGCGGTGCCTCGAATGCGAGGGCTCGCCCTGTTGCGTGGCCAGCGGGCGTCCCGACGCTGGGTGCGGGCAATCGGTATGTCGGCTGCCAGCCATTTGTAGTCAGGGGCATGAAACCAACGCTCCGACGAACCCTCGCCCTGTTGGCAGTGGCGTGGATGACAGTCACCGTGTCACCCGCGCTCGCCCAATCACAACCACCCGGCGTCAAGGGCCCCGTTCCCACGGGCATGCCCAATCGCCTCGCCGTGGGACTCTTCGAGGAGGCGGGCCAGAACTGGATGCGCGACAGCGGCGTCCCCTGGGACGTGCGCTACCGCTACTTCACCAAGGGCTGGGTGGACAACTGGGGCTGGGGACAGCGCGATGGGAGCTGGGGGAAGACGTTCCTGGATGAGTCCAGGACGCAGGGCTTCATCCCCGCGCCCGTCTTCTACCAACTGTTCGCCGAGCCCGGCGGCGGTGAGAGTGAGTCACTCGCCAAGGTCCAGAACGCCGCGACGATGAAGAGCTACTTCGGCGACCTGAAGATCCTCCTCCAGCGCGCGACGGAGTTCGGACGGCCCGTGCTGCTCCTCGTGGAACCGGACGCCGTTGGGCTCCTACAGTTCTATACGAACTCCAATCCCAACACGTATGCCGCCGTCGCGGCCTCGGGCATACCCGAACTTGCGGGCCTCCCCAACACCGTGGCCGGCTGGGGCCTCGCCTTCCTCCAGCTCCGCAAGTCCGTGGGGGCCAACAACGTCATCCTCGGCATGCACATCTCCGCATGGGCCAGCGGCAAGGACATCTCCTGCTGCTCCGTCACCGACCCGCTCCAGCCGGAGGTGGACAAGGTCGTCAACTTCCTCAAGCCCCTGGGACTCGGCGCCAATTCGACGGGTGCCACGTATGACGTGCTCGTCGGAGACCCGTTGGACAGGGACGCGGACTTCTACAAGCTGACGCGCGCGCAGGACGTCTGGTGGGACGCCAGCGACAACGCCTCCGTCTCCTCGCGCTCCTTCAACCGCTACGCGCAGTGGTTGACGCTGATGAACCAGACCTCCGGCAAGCGCTGGGTGCTCTGGCAGATTCCGCTCGGCAACTCCCAGCACCGCAACATCAACAACGACGGAAGCGCTCGCGCGGGCTACCGCGACAACCGCGCCGAGTACTTCTTCGGCCCGAGTGGCGATGCCCACCGGCGCAAGTTCGCCAACACGGGTGTCATCGCGCTCCTCTTCGGCGCGGGCGCGGGCGGACAGAGCTCGTATCCGAATGACCTGGGCTCGGATGGACAGCCGTACCTCAAGACGCGCGCCTCGCCGTTCCTCCTCGCGGGCGGGCTGACCCTGCCCGCCACGGGCACGACGCTTCCTGGCGGCGGAGGCGGCGGCACCGACGCTGGCACCGATGGCGGCACGGGCGGAGGTACCGACGCGGGTCCGGATGGTGGCCCCCGGGATGCTGGCACGGATGCAGGCACTCGCGACGGCGGCGCCGACGGTGGCACTCGCGATGGCGGCTCCGACGCGGGCACGAGTGACGCTGGCAGCGGCGGCACCACTCGCGGCTACGGCTTCGAGACCGGCACCGAGGGCTGGTCGTCCTCGGGCGCTCCCATCAAGGCGGCGACGTCGTCCACCGCGCGGGCCCAGGCGGGGACTCGCTCCCTCGCGGTGCCCTTCAGCGGAACCGCGGGCACGGGCGTCGTCTCCGTGCGCACCGCCCCGGTTCCTCGCGGCGCCACCGTGACGTTCCGCGTCTGGATTCCCAGCGGCAGCGGCATCACCGCCCTCCAGCCCTTCGCGCTGGAAGGTGAGACAGGCGGCTGGCGCTACACGGGGACGTGGACGGCGATCAGCAGCCTCCAGCCAGGGACGTGGAACACGGTGACGGTGCCCCTGCCCTCCAACAGCACCACGCCGCTCTACCAGCTCGGCGTCGAGTTCACGACGAACAGCGGCTGGACGGGCACCGTCCACCTGGACGGCATCGGCTGGTAGTCCTCTCGGGGCCGGGGAACCGGGCCCGGTGGTGGAACCTCTCCACCGCGCGCTCGCTCCCGGCCCTGGTTGTCTTCCCTACCACCCAACAGGCCAGAATCCCCCGCAGCCCGAGGCGCCTGCGGGGCGGGGATTCACGGTGGCTCGACCTCGCCCCGCACTCGCCGGAAGCCCCTCCCCTTCAATCACAACCACCATTCCCCGCACCAATACATCCTGCGGGCAATCACTCTCACGCATGAGACTCAATCCCTGGTGTTTTTCAATGCAAACCAGAAACACGACATCTAGTTTGTCGCCACATGAGCACATCGAATCGCGGGATGAGTGGCTACGAAGTCCTCTTGAATGCCCTGAGCGCGTGGGGCATCACGACCTGTACCGGCGTCACGGGGGGAGGTCTGCTGCACTTCCTGAGGAACCTGGAGCCTCATCCCGGCTCGGCGGCTCCTTCGTCCAACGGGGCGCTGCGCCACCTCACCATCGGCGAGTACGTCGCCGGCTTCGTGCCGCTGGGCAGCTACCTGGCGACCGGAGAGCTGGGCTGCTGTGTCGCCACGACAGGAGCGGCGACGAAGCTGCTCACATGCGGGCTGACCGACGCCAAGATGCACGACATCCCGTCCGTCTTCCTGGTGCCCACCTCGTCAGCGGCCAGCGAGGGGCTCAGCCCGCTCCAGGATACCTCCGCGCTCGGCAACAACATCGTCCAGCAGTTGCAGGCGGAGTTGCCCCAGGGTGTCTTCATGCTCGACCAGCCGGGGATACTCGTCGAGCAGCTCCTCCGAGCCCAGCGAGAGCTCCAGAACTACAAACCCGTCGTGCTCGTCATCGAGCCCACCGTCCTCAACCGCCCCACCGGCACGGAGCGCTGCCGCTTCTCCGCCATCCGTCCCGTCGAGGCCAACCCCGCCCAGGTCCAGGAGATGGTGGAGTCCATCCGCTCCGAGCTGGACGGGCGCCGGGTCGTCATCCTGGCCGGAGAGGAGCTGGCCCGCGTCCGCCAGGCCCAGCGACTCACGACGCGGCTGTGCGAACAACTGGGCGCTCCGCTCGTGTGGAGCATCAACGGCGCCAATGGCGTCGAACGCGTCAACCCGATGGGCCACGGCTACATCTCCTTCGGCGGGAACGATGCGGCCATGGCGGTGTGGAAGAGCCTGGGCGAGGACGACGTGCTGCTCGTCCTCGGCGCCAGCCCGGATGAGTACACCGTGAATCTGGAGAAGTATCAGGCCGGGCAGACCTTCGTGCTCACCTCCGTGGAGGACGGGTACGGGCAACACCATGGAAGCTTCGCCCACCGCGCGCGCCATGGCTTCCGTCAATGGGTGACACCCCTGGAGAGCGCGCTTCACGCCCTCGTCGAGCACCTGGAGCGCCATCCTGCACGCACGCTGAGAAGTCGCCCCGCCCCTCGCAACCTCAACACCTCCGAGCGCAAGCCCCCTCGCCCCGGCTTCGTGGACATGCGCCAGTTCTTCAACCAGCTCGACTCGCTGTGGGCCCCCGGCACGCTCGGCTTCGATGACGTCTGTCTTTCCTACAAGGATCGCCAGTACGTCACCCAGCGCCCCCATCCGAATGCACGCTTCTTCTCGCTCTACCGGGGCTCCGCGATGGGCAACGTCCTGGGCCTGGGCATCGGCGCCAAGCTGGCCTCTCCCGAGAGCCATGTCGTGGGCTTCACTGGTGATGGCTGCTTCCGCCTCTTCGCCGGATGTCTGTCCGAGGCGAGCGACCTGGACCTCCTGCTGTTCGTACTCGACAACGCGAGCTACGGCATCGTCGAGCAGGCCCTGCCCACCGTCCTCCCTGGCCTGGAGCCCTCCCGCCGCCACACCCGGCTCACGGCGATGGACTTTGGAGACATCGCTCGCGCGTGCGGCTGGGCGGCCTGTCAGCTGAAGCCCGACCTCGCCAACCTCGAGGAGATCCTCCACCTGCATCAAGGGCGGAGCGGCAAGTCCATCCTCGTCACGGTGCCCGTGGATGCCGAGCAGATCCTCGGACTCAATCCCCGCGCCAGCAACCTCTGAGTGCCCTGCATTCCTCCCAAGGAGAACACCCGATGAGAGAACCGCGACTCGTCCTGCCCGTCCTCAAGATGATCGATGCGTCCTACCAACGACAGCGAGGCAAACCCCTGGGCAGCGGCTTCTGTCCTCCCCCTCTGGAAAAGGCACCGCAAGAGGCACGCTTGGAGTGGGTCCACGACCAGGCCCCCTTCATGCTGCTCGCCCAGGATGTGAGCGCGGACCCCGTCTTCATCTACACCAACGCCTCCGCCTCCCATCACTTCGGTTACACCCCCGAGGAGTTCCTCTCCCTGCCCTCCCGGCTCAGCGCCACCGCCGAAGGCCAGGAGGACCGCAACGCCGCGGTGAACGAGGCGCTCACGAAGGGCGCTCGCATCGGCTATGGCAGCGTCCGCGTCACCAAGGCGGGAAAGCTCTTCCGCCTTCGCGACGGGGAGCTGTTCCTGCTGCACGACAAGGACGATGCGCGCATCGGCATGGGCGCCCTCGTCTGGCCCACCCCCTATTGAGCGCTCCGGAATTCGCACCGGGGAGCGCAACTATTTCCGGACTTCAGTGTTTCGGCTCCTGGGGGAGTCCCTTTCCCCCATCTCGAACCGACTGAAGGAGTACCTCCGGATGATTCGACGCCTCACTCTCACCCTCGCCGTGTGCGTGGCCGCATGCGCACCCGACGAGGGCCCACCC